>NZ_LIRE01000306.1 GCF_001402795.1 Pseudanabaena sp. 'Roaring Creek' | reverse complement strand
AGAACTAATTAGATAGTCACTATAAAGATCTAACATGTTCATCTTCATGTTTTTATCTTCTTTCCTCATCTTAGCTTGGTTTCGGCAAAGCAATTACTCTCAAACCTACTTCCAGTATACATTCTCAGTCATTTTTTTTGGGCGCTTTCTATCTGCGTAAGGTGAGTTATTGATAGAAACAAGATGCTTTAAAAACATTTCAATTTTTTGAAATAGCAAAGAGTTTTTACCAATTTTTTGCTCTATTTCAACCTGAAGCTATTCAAGTTTTTTATCTGCTAATGGCTCATCAAAATCCTCTAACATCACAATCATCCCTGTCATCGTTCCTGCTTGTCTATACTTTTTCTTGGGTATGTCATCACTTGCGATCGCAACACCAGATGACTTGTTCATTCCCTTACTCAACAAATATTCCGCATAATGCAGAACCTCGATCTTGAGATCATCTGGTATTTTCGCAAAGATTTTGAGTACTTCATCATCTAAGGAAATACTGGTGCTAGGTTCTTGATCTTTAGCCATAGTTTGTTGCATTGATTTTCCCTCTAGAGCGATCGCAGATAGAAATATTGACAATTATGACCTATACACTCTCAACAGGTTCAGGCTTCCAAGTTTCGCCGTACTTATCTTTGAGAGCAGACCATGCTTCGACTTGACCTTCGGCATATTCCCCTGGTTTACCCCATTGGAGGAAAGCACTCATTTGAGCCTTGTCATCGGCATCGAGGAAGCGGATCGCGTAGGTGGTGAAATTACCGCGTTTGGCTTCGGCGGTTTCAAAGCGCACATCGGTGATTTTGTCCATATTGAGGTGAAACTCGATATGTTCAGAATGCATATTCGCATACTTGCCCTTAGGGAGTTCCGCATAAAACAACTTCTCGATATTTACCCTTGCTTCTAGTACACCCGCATCACTGGTGACGATCAGGCGGACTAGTCCGAGAGTGTGACATTCTTCTAAAAAATCTTTTAAAGTAGCAGCCATAGGAATTTATTTAATATTAATTAATAAGTTTATGATGATGTTGTGAAATTTTTTTGCGATCACAATATCCCTATTAAAGCCGAAAAGAGTTAGTGTGTGTAGCTTTTGGGGGATAAAAGTCGCGATCGTCGCTTAATATCAAGAAATTCCAAAGCCCTCAAAAATGCTCTAAAGTTGACTACAAGCTCATTTACCCGCAATCAATCAAGCATTTATCTATGAAAATCGCCAAGAACATAACTGAATTAGTCGGACGTACCCCACTGGTCGAATTGCAGCGCATTCCCAAGGCTGAGGGCTGCGTAGCAAGAATTATCGTCAAATTAGAGGGCATGAATCCCGCCGCTTCCGTCAAGGATCGGATTGGCGTGAACATGATCCAAGAAGCTGAAGAACAGGGCTTGATTGCGCCAAACAAGACAATTCTGGTAGAACCGACTTCGGGCAATACAGGGATTGCACTGGCGATGGTGGCAGCCGCCAAGGGTTATAAATTGATCCTAACGATGCCAGAAACCATGAGTATGGAAAGGCGAGCGATGTTACGCGCCTATGGAGCTACCTTAGAACTGACCCCAGGCACAGAAGGCATGGGTGGCGCTATCCGACGAGCAAAGGAAATCAGCGAGAGCACTCCCGATGCCTATATGTTGCAACAGTTCCGCAACCCCTCAAATCCTGCAATTCACCGTAAGACTACTGCTGAAGAGATTTGGGAAGATACCGACGGACAGGTTGATTTTCTGATTTCGGGAGTTGGTACTGGCGGTACGATTACGGGCATTGCCGAAGTAATTAAATCGCGGAAGCCAGATTTTAAAGCGATCGCGGTCGAGCCAGCCAATAGCCCCGTACTGTCGGGTGGTCGTCCTGGCCCCCATAAAATTCAAGGTATTGGCGCGGGATTTGTGCCTGAAGTTCTAAAAACAGAACTGATTGATGAGATTATTCCCGTGAGTGACGATCAGGCGATCGCTTTTGGACGCAGATTAGCTCGCGAAGAAGGACTTTTATCGGGAATTTCCAGTGGAGCGGCGCTTTATGCCGCCGTGCAAATTGCCAAGCGTCCCGAAAATGCGGGCAAAATGGTGGTGATGATTCAACCCAGTTTTGGCGAACGTTATTTAAGTACTCCTCTGTTCCAAGATCCTGAATTGATGGGACTTAGCTAACGTCAGTTCGGGTTAAGCTGGCAAATTTTAAAAGCCCAAAAGTAAAAGCCTTGCGTAGCAAGGCTTTTACTTTTGGGCTTTGAGAAAGGGTTTGCGTAGCAATCCCTTTCTCAAAGCCTGTTTCAAATTATCCCGAACTCACGTTAGCTAAACAAAAAGAGCCGTGCTTTGCGCGGCTCTTTTTGTTTAAGGCTTTTTGCTTAAGACTTTTTGTTTAAGACTTTGCAATTACATTTTTCTTATAAGTTCCATCTAAAACCGAAAGCGCGGCTACATATTGCGGATCTTCTTTGGTTCCGAGTTGTTGGCGCGTAATTGGTTCCGTAAGGGCAACTTCCACATTCGGAATGATGCCGCGTTTGTGGATGTTGTGATGGAGGGGTGTTTCGTATTTAGCAATGGTTACCGCTAAACCTGCACCATCTTCCAATTCATAAAGTGATTGAATTAGACCTTTCCCATAGGTTTTAGTGCCGACCAATTGCGCGCGATTGGTTTCTTGTAATGCACCAGCCAGAATTTCGCTAGCACTGGCACTGCCACCATCGGTCAGTACCACTAAAGGATCGGTTGTAATGGCACTGCCTTTTGCCTCAAAGCTTTCCTGTACGCCATGTCGATCCACTGTGTACACAACCGTTCCCTCAGGAATCCACATCCTCGCAATTTCTAGCCCTGCATCAAATAGCCCTCCAGGATTACCGCGCAGATCGAGGACGTAGCGATCGGCTCCTTCTGCTTTAAACTTTTTGATGGTCTTTTCCATATCCGTCGCCGCATTGCCATTGAATTGGTTGAGACGGATATAGCCGACTTTGTGATTGTCTTCCTGATTGAGCTTAGCAATAATCGGAGTAACGGCAATGCGATCGCGTTTAATGACCACATCAAACTTCTCAAAGCCCTTATCATTGGCAAGGGGACGCTCTATGCTGAGCTTGACTTCTGAACCGATCTCTCCCCGCATTCTGGTTGCGCATTCATCGAGACTTAAACCTTTGGTAGGAATGTTATCAATGCCCACAATGCGATCGCGTGATCGCAACCCCGCCGCATCCGCAGGCGAACCCTCAATCGGTGCAATCACGATCACATTATTTTTTGGTTCATCAACAGCAATTTGGAGCCCCACACCAGTTAACGCCCCTGCTGTACTGGTTTGCATACTCTTAAACTTGTCGGGTTCGAGCAATCTTGTAAAAGGATCGTCAAGCGTGGCAAGCATTTCGCGGATAGCCTGATAAGTATCATCATGGCTGTTAAATTTACGATTGACAAACTGGCGGCGAACTTTGTACCAATTTTGATGATTAAAATCAGCGTCAACATAGGAACGGTTGACGATCTGCCAAACATTTGTGAGAAATTTTTGTTCTTGTAAATAGTCCGTTACCGCAGCACTTGCCCCAAAACTCCAGAAAAACTGTAAGGCGATCGCGAAACCAATGACGAGCCAAGACCAAATACGACGCTGTTTTATCATGCTCTGTACGCAAACTGTTTATCTAAAAATATTCTCTCTATCCTAACTAATCTAGCTTTCAACAAGCCTGATTTCTCATATTTTTCTAACTATAGCAACGTAAGAGATCACTAAATAGCTAAGCGCAATTAAATATAAAACCCCAAAACCTGTAGCGCCCGCGCAGCGGGCGCTACAGGTTTTGATTC
>NZ_LIRE01000305.1 GCF_001402795.1 Pseudanabaena sp. 'Roaring Creek' | reverse complement strand
CATGGTTAATTTTGGCTGCTGCCGACTTACCATTTTTAGTGATTTGTTCTAGTTTTTGGCGTTCTTCTTCGGTTAATGTCACTTTGTATCGTTTTGCTGACATACCTTTTTCCTTACTATTTTCTGTCCCTTTATTTTACCCGCCAAATTATCTTTGACTGTCTACTAGGCATAATTAAAAACCAAAACCAGAGAGCGTACCGCCCGCTACGCGGGCGGTACGCTCTTCTAGGTTTTAAGTTTACTTATGCCTAGCTACTTATTACTTATAACTGCGATCAATCGCCAAGAGAGTGCGCAACAAAACATTTGCACCTTGGGCGCATTGCTCTGGAGAAGTATATTCATCTTGAGAATGGCTAATACCAGCCCGACTGGGGACAAAAATCATGCCCATATTGGTAAAGCGTCCGATTTCTTGAGCATCATGTCCCGCACGACTGGGTAAATAGGTATAGCTGAGTTTGAGTTCTTGGCAAGATATCGCGATCGCTTCCATGATGGGGGGGTGGGCAGGGGTCGGTAATATATGGAGCTTTTGCTCAATGGCGATCTCCGTTCCCGTGCTTTGGGCGATCGCCTCCGCTTCTTTTTCAATGCGTGCAACGAGATACTGTAAATTTTCTTCGGAAAGATCGCGCAAATCGATACTCATCTCCACATGGGCGGGCACGACATTCGTGGCATTAGGCAAAACCGTTAGATGCCCAACCGTTGCCACCTGATCGCCTTCGGTTTCTGTTGCTAAGCGATTGATGGCGATGATCAATTGGGAAGCCGCTAAAAGAGCATCTTTTCGCATAGACATCGGGGTCGTGCCAGCATGATTGGGGCGACCGAGGATCGTCACCATAAAACGATATTGACCGACGATACCCGTAACTACACCAATAGCTTTATCCAAGGATTCGAGTACCCCCCCCTGCTCTACATGTAACTCGATAAATGCTGCGATATCTTGACGATCGCGTTGGGCGGTATGTAACTTTTCCCAATTGCCGCCGACTCTTTCTAGGCAGGTTTGAATCGATGTGCCATCTTTGCGACGATATTTTTCGGGATCGGTCGGTGCATTTCCTGCGATCGCTTTGCAACCAATGACGCTATTTTCTTCATCGGCAAAAACAATGACCTCCAAGTTATGACGGAGCCGCATTTGATTTTCTTGTAAAACTCTCACCACCTCGATGCCCGCTAAAACTCCCAAGCAGCCATCATAACGACCGCCCACAGGTACGGTATCAATGTGCGATCCCGTTGCCAAAGATGCTTGCGCTTCAGTGCCAGCATAAGTACCGATCATATTTCCAGCCGTATCGTTACGGATGGACATTCCCGCCTCCTGCATCCAAGTCCTAACTAGTTGACGAGCTTGAATATCCTCCTCGGAAAAAGCCAATCGACATACCCCACCATTAGCTAGATTTCCAATTTTGGCAAGTTCAGCAATGCGGCGATCAAGGCGATCGCTATCAATAGCAAGCGGGGATAGGGCGATCATGCGCAGATTATTCCTTATATTCCTTATAGAGATGGATGAAATTTAAGACAGGGGAAAGCAATAGAAAACAATTGTCATGCACACAATATACTGTATACATATACTAGTATTACTAGATTGCCATTATTGCGAAATTGCTTTAGATATATGGCTACCGCCAGTCTTACTTAGGACAAAATTAAAACCCAAAATCATGTTGTCGCGCTCCGCGCGACAACATGATTTTGGGTTTTATGTGATGACACAGTTGGCGGTAGCTATAAGACTCTTATACCAATTCTCAAAATGGCGTTGCCATTTTGAGAATCTCAAAACCTTACTGGGTTTGGTGTTTAATTCACAAAAGTGTTGTCACACTTTCGTGAATTGGTATTAAACCTTTAGCGCACGCGCTGCGTGCGCTAAAGGTTTAAATTTTGGGTTTTAATTATGCCCAGCTACTTAAATGTCATTTAATGCAAATCAAATAAAATTTTTATGGCTAAAATCGATCTGTTAGGGGTCGAAATCATAGAAAATTACTCATGCAGATCTTAGGAGATTCTTGATTGTTGCTTTCTTCACCTCGTTCCATCCAACGTTCGCAATCTTTACGAGAGCAAACCTATCAGGTTTTACGTTCGGCTATTTTGTCGGGGGAGCTTTTGGCGGGTTCGCGGCTAGTCGAAACACAAATTGCCGAAAAGCTACAGGTCAGCCGAACCCCAATTCGCGAAGCATTACAACAGTTGCAGCAAGAGCAGCTTGTCGTGAGCGATGAAAATAATAATTTACGTGTAGTTAGCTTCTCGCCCGCTGATGCTAAACATCTGTATCGCTGCCGTTTGGTGCTGGAGCAGGAATCGGTAACTGAAGCCTGTACCTGCGCGACTGCCGAGCAGTTAGCCAAAATCGAGTTAGCAATTTTACAAGCCGAAAAAGCGATTCTCCAAGAACCCAATCAACTGACTAGCTATCAATTGCTGCATATCGACTATCAGTTTCATCGGGCGATCGCGGAATGTTCTGGCAATCCTTGGTTGGCGCTTTTACTCGATCAACTATTCGATAAAATGGCACTCTTGCGGATGCAAACAATGCAGCAAAATCCCAAGGTATTAGAAATTAGTTGCGAGCATCGGCAAATTTATGAAGCGATCGCGCAGGGCAATTGTGAAGAGGCGGTCATCGCCCTAAGTAATCATTTACAATCCAGCCAAATTAGGGTAATTCGTGAGATCGAACAGTTACAAAATCAACAGTTACAAAATCAACAGTTGCAAGACCAGTAATCACAGGAAAAATCATTGTTAACCCTGCAAAAAAATCTTTGTCCCAAGAAGGTCACTGCAAATTCCCCACTCCCTAGTGAGATTTTGTGTTTTAAGTATTTAGTACTAGAATCTTCTAAGCTTAGGAAAGCTGGAGATACTGTTCGTTAAAAATCAATGGATGGGGCAATGGACGAGTTAATCAATGTTCTCACGTTGGCGACTGATGAGGAAATATACCAAATCGCAGATATCCTCTTTCGGCGTAAATTCAATCCTCTTGATTATTTTGCTACCCCACCAGTAAGAGAATTACAAAACTTGGAGCGCGATGAATTAATTGAGGCGATCGCCAAACGTTTCAAATTTCTTGCCGCTGATGGTTTGACAGTGTTACGCCGCAAGACTAGCCATGTCAGCTATCGCGAAGTCTTAGAGCGAGTGTGCCAGCATCTGCATATCAAGTATTCCAAGAGTCAATCCATTGAAGATATCGAGTCAGAATTATTTCTGAATTTAATTAGTAATTCATGGAAAAATCTATCTCCTCAAGAACGCTCTAGCCTTGACGATTCAATGCAAGCGGCACTTACCGAGTCAGATCTGCAAAAGTCTTTGCCCATTGACGCGCAAAGGAATCCGATGAGCTTATTAGTCAAAGGTGGTAGCGCGATCGCCGTTAGCACGGTCATTCGTTCGGCAGTATTAAATGCGATCGCCCGTCAGATGGCTTGGCATTTTGCATCTTATCAAGTCGGGTATGAAGTTCTTAAGGCGGGAGGAACGGCGATCGCGACGCGGCTAAATGCCTATGTTTCGACATATTTAGCCAAACGGGGTATGGCGGTGGCGGCGACTCAATATACGGCGGCGAGGACGGTCTTTTCAGTAATTACGCCCGCTTTATGGGGGTTATTTTTTGCGGATTTAGGTTGGCGGGCGATCGCCACCAATTACGGTCGGATTATTCCTGCCATTTTCATCGTCGCGCAAATTAGATTGCTGAGAATGTCCTAGCGATTTCTTGCAGCACTTTGCGCTCAAATCCAAACTAAGAAACCTTTTGAAAGTGTTGCGAAGCAAAACTTTCAAAAGGTTTCTTGTGGTTCTTTGGATCGAAAATTGTTGTAGGAGCAAATGATTGCGCCAGTTCGCTCTAAACGGGCGGCGCTTCGCGCCGCCATCGCGCCCGTATAAATCCTTTCCTTTTTAAGACTACAATGGGGAATATGTTACGGATTGTTAAGAGAAATCCTGTATGACTATTTCATCAGCTCATTCATCAGCGCCCAATATTCAAGTTCCGACAACGCTACCTCTCGGTCGAGACAAGATATCACCTTGGCATCGGATCGAAGAACCAATGTGGCAGGGAAGTGAAGCGGATATTCGTAAGGGTTTGCCCTTTAACCTCCTATCTCCAACTTGGCAAATGTTTTTAATGGGGGATGGTGCGCCAACGAGACATTTACAACTCCTGACGCAAGCCGATATCTCGGTGGAAGTGGTTGCCATGACCAACATCGGTGACGATGATGATGAAGCGCCATCGGATATTGCCTCGATCGCTGCTCCACGCATACGCCGCCAAATCTTTTTGCGATCGCAAAAAACGGGAGAAATTTTTTCCCATGCGACTTCTTGGTGGTCGGAAGCAGCAATGCAAAAGTACCTCAAAGATCCTTCCTTACCGATCTGGGTCAGTCTCAACCAGAGATACACCGAGCTATATCGTGATCTTAAAGGTATTTATAAGGGGGCTTGTCCTAATTTAGCAGCAGCCTTTGGCTATCCTGAGATCGATACCTATTGGGCAAGACATTATTTGCTGTGGCATGGTGGCGAACCGATCACTTTGCTCTACGAAATCTATTCCCCAGCGATCGGCAAATATCTGGGTTCCAGCAGCCTTTAGAATTGCCTAAAACCTGCGGCGCACGC
>NZ_LIRE01000304.1 GCF_001402795.1 Pseudanabaena sp. 'Roaring Creek' | reverse complement strand
TATAGATAATTCAAATAAAAACTACAGCTTCGACTTCGCTCAGCTAGCTTACACCGAGGGCTGAGCGAAGTCGAAGCCCGTCTACAAGTTATTTAAAACAACTATAAGGGTGTGACCAGAATTTGATGTAGTGATTTAGAGGGAGAAGCCATAGCGATTGATTTTATCCCAGATTTGAGTTTGTCCATAATGCCAAGAGGAGGGGTAAAGCTTTGCTGAGTGCTTTGCTAGACTCCCTACTTTCTTTGCCTCCCCGAAACACCTATTGAGCCAAAATTTCTTGCTCTGTTTTTGAGTGATTATGAGCTAGAGAGCGGCAAAATTAGACGACTGAGGATGCGATTGTCCTCTAACTGATAGAGGGATAGCTCTCCACCCGCCTCCAACATGAGACTCTGGCAAATGGCAAGATGCAATCCAGGAGGCTGATCGAGTAAGGAAGGCGAGAGGGGATCGATCGCTCTACCTTGATGCAACTCTTGCAGTAGGGAAGCATCGACGACCCCATAATCAGTAATTGAGAGTTCGAGGAGCTTTTCGTCAATCTGGCGACACCAGAGATCGATGCGGCCGCCAACATCCGATCGCCCACAGGCAAATAGGAGCAACTCATTTAAGATCATTTCCATTTTGGCAATATCACCACCGACGACGACATTAGCCTGATTATGTACCTGCGACCAGATTTGCCGTTGTTTTACTAGCGAGTCAACCCTCTCTAATGCCCGTTTGAGCATACCTGCCAAGGGAGCAGTCTCATAGTTAGGACGCAAACGCCACTGCTCTTTGCGGATAATCTGAGGTAATGGCAATAGCGATCCCTGCAAATGTTTGAGAGAGCTTTGGAGGGTAATGTTATTAATGCCTCCTGTACCATTTGCCCTAGCATCGCTATCTAAGAGCCGCTGTACGCCAGAACTAACCGTACGATAAATATCTTCAAGACGGCGGTGCTTATACCAATTGAGACGCTCTAGTTCTTGACGATTGTGCTTGAGATGATCGACTAGCAAGAGATGGCGGCGCGACCAAGACAGTTGATTTGCCAACATATTAAAAGCTTGCAGTTGGCGATCGACCCAACGCCGACCAACGCGATCGGCAACCAAAATCATTCCTGTGGGCTGATGTTCGGGCGTGGTGCGTAAAGCCGTTACCATCAAATGACCGAGAGCAGGGGGATTGAGCCAAGCCCTAGTCTGTTCGGGTAAATCATGGATGCTGAGCGGCAGAATTCCCTCACTCTGAATTGCCCATTGCGCGAGGGGATCTTCTTCGATCGCAATGATCGTTTCGCTAATAGTAAGTTGATATTCATCGCGACTGGCAAATACAGAAGCAATCTGTCCGCCTTGGCGACCAGGCAGCCATACCACCAATACCGCTAGGGGCGATTGGGTCACTTGAGCCATTAATTGGGTTGCCGTATGGTGCAGCTTATCAAGCGCTCCTGACTGCTGAAGCGCAACTAAGCCAAACTGGACGGCTTGATGCGACTTGAGTCTTTCATCGGATAGACGCTGTAACTCATTTTGGTGAACGATTAAGCCAATTTGTTGCGCAACCGCCTGTACCATCTCCCGCTCTGGACGCGACCAAGTGCGGGGTGCTTCGTGAGCTACCGCCAGAATTCCTTCCAAGGACTTCCCCATAGATGTACTGCTGACAATCATCGATCGCACATCAAGATCGAGTAGAGCCGTGCGCCATGACAGAAATTTAAAATCGCTATCGAGGTTTTCGACCGTTGCCGCATCGCTAGATTGCTCCAGCATCTGCACATCAACGGGAGCCAAGCCTGGAAAAAGTGTTGGGAGCGGGCGGCGGTTTTTGGGATGGTATTGGAAATCAATCCGATAGGTATCGTTATCTTTATCGTAGGTTGCAACCCAAAATCGCTCTAAACTCAAGCGTTGACATAACTGATCCGCAGCTTGATCGAGAGCGCTCTGCCAATCATTGTCTGAATATATAGCTCTAGCGATCCCTGCGGTCAAGATTTGATCGGAAGCAATCCGTTCGAGCGTGACTTCCATTTCTTCTAAGGGAGCGGTAATCGCCGCCAATTGAGCGGCTCCCCGCACAAAATTTTTCTCATCTTCCGACCAAAGACGAGATTCATCACCTTCGACGGACAAAAATCCTAATAGTTCGGATTGAAAAAATATCGGTGCAATAATGATCGAGGTCGCCCCAAATTGCTCCATGACGCGATTGCTGATTTCACCTCTGGTCATAGTTTTGGCATCAACTACCACCACGATCTGATCCTTCGATAAGGTCTGGTATAAGCCAGGGGCATTCTGTACAGTTACACCTGCCGTATTATCAACGGCTTGCTTGCTTTTAGGTCCTGCTTGTCGATTGGCAATCCGCCGCCAAAAATATTGATGCTCGCGTTCAAACCAATAAATATTGGTGTGATCGGGCATAACATAGCTATGGGTAGCTTGCACAATCTCCTCTAGTCGTTCGGTAAGGGCGGGCACATTCCGAATTTTAGACAGAATTTGTAATAACGGCTCATCAGGACGCTTAACATTGTGGTGATGCCACTCATAATCAAGGCGACTGAGGGTCGAACCAAGGGAACCCAACACGACTGAGAGCCTAGCCCTCTCCTCATTGCGCGGCGTAACATTCCATAGATTAGATCCCAGAATCACCACGCCAAAGCTGCGATCGCGATGGTAGATCGGCCAAATCAATGTTCCTTGAATGTCAAATTTTTGGGCTAATTTCTGCCATTCACCGCTGCGTTTTTCCTGTCGTAGATCGGCTATGGGTAGGGGCTTGCGCTGTAAAATCACCTGATCGAGCAGATCGCCTGCGTTAAGCGCAAACCGCTCCTTTAAAAATTTAATTTCACCCGCAGGAGTAATCCCACCTTTACCAGTCAATCGATGGTTTTCTGCATCGTATAGACCGATCCACAGCAGTTTATACTCGAAATTATCGCGGAGATAATCGAGGGTGGCACTTAGTAGATTGTCAATACTGTCTTCATCACGCAAGAACTGCATGATTCGCCCGAGATTAACAAATTGGCGATCCCATGGGTTAGCTCCTGCTTGACTCATATTTTTGCCCTGACGTTTTTTGACTTAGGTATGATTAGCGGCGTACCGTCGGAAAATTTTTCATCGATAATTTCAACCAATACTCTAAAGATCTTTAAGGATACTTTCTCAAGCTATTTTGTGAAATATGTATTGCTAAAGATATTTTAAAGAATATTCGTTGTAAATCCCACTGAAAATACTACTGAAAATACTATTTCATCATAAGCGTACAATCTTTGGTAGGGAAAGTCAGCAATACATCATACTTTTATACCATTCTTATCCGATTGCAAAATAAGTATCGTATTAGATAAATTGCTTATCTTTCTATTAACCACTCGATCGATCGCTCTCCTATTTGGAGCGGAATACTTACAGCTTTACCGAGACGGGGACGCTCTTTGGTGGTGGCGATAAATTTTTGTACCTGCTCAACGACATCCCAATCACTTAAATAGGAGGCGATCGCGTCGAGATGTTGCATAAATTCAGTTTCATCCATAGAAAATGACTGTTGTTCTTGATAGCGCCACATTACTTGCAAAAAGATTTTGCCTTGAGTTTTGCGTAATTGTACGTCATAGGAAAAGCCCCATTTATTGGCGATCGCCTGACGAAGTTCTGCGCCTGTCATAGTCTCTACTTTTTTTGCTGAATACATCTTACTCCCTTCCCTGCCCAAGAATCAGCGATATCAAGTGAATCATACCAAAGCTCAAAATGGCTATACCATTTTGAGCTTGGAAAACCCTGACTGGGTTTGGGTTTTAATTCACGAAAGTGTATTAAGACATAAACCCCAAGAATTGAGTGGCGACGCTTCGCGCCGCCACTCAATTCTTGGGGTTTATGTTATTTATGAATTATTTGCGGAAAAAAGATTAACGGCTTTGCCTAAATGACCTTGGGAGTCTTGGAGCAACTGTTCGGCGGAGGCAACATCGAGATTTTGCCAATGCATGATTAGAGCCAATTTAACCCGTTTACCCGATTGCTCTAATAGTATTGCCGCCTCCTCACGACTAAGACTGGTGAGATCGCGGATGATCCGAATAGCTCGATCTTCTAGTTTGCTATTGGTAACGGCAACATCGATCATGCGATTGCCATAAACCTTACCAAGCAACACCATGACACCTGTGGAAATGGTATTTAATACCAACTTTGTTGCCGTCCCTGCCTTGAGTCGAGTCGAACCTGCCAAGATTTCTGCACCGACTAGGGGACGGATCTCAATATCGTATTGCCTCGGAAATTGTTCGGGGGGGACGCAACAAAAAAAGATCGTTTTTGCCCCTCTTTTGGCGGCTTCCTTCAGCGCTCCGTGGACATAGGGCGTAGTTCCACCTGCGGTAATACCCATGACCACATCGCGATCGCAAATTTGTCTCTGGGCGATCGCCTCAGCCCCATCACCTTCGCGATCTTCAAGAGCCTCCGAGCTCCGTACCATGGCATTCATGCCACCCGCCAAGATCCCTTGAATCAGTTCGGGATCGCTACAAAAAGTGGGCGGACATTCAGCCGCATCCAGAACGCCGAGCCTGCCGCTCGTTCCAGCACCAACATAAAACAACCTGCCACCATTGGCGATCGCCGCCGCGATCGCTTCCATTGCTTGGGCGATCGCTTCTTTTTCTTGTCCGACAGCGGCAACTGCCTTAGCATCTTCTTGGTTAAACAGTTCGACAATTTCAATTGCCGTGAGCCGATCCAAATTTTGACTATGGGGGTTAGCTTGCTCTGTTAATAAATAACCGCGATCGCCGAGATAGTTATTTGGATCGTTATTTGAATCGTTATTTGAATCGTTATTTAGGGTGTTTTTGGCGCTACTCACTGACCGAACTCAACTCTTGCTTTTTCGACAATTTCTGCGGTAATCGTATCACTACCCGATGCTTGGGCGAGTTGTTCGATGCGCTGGCGAGCCTGAGAGCGCACAAAGTAGGGAATATTTTTATACTTGACTTTTGCTTCGACAGTCCAAGTTAACCCTTCGTCATAATCAGAATTTGGCATGGTTTTCTTCTGCTTAGTTATTGGTTAATACCAAATCACAAAATGGCGTAGCCATTTTGTGATTTGAAAACCCTCACTGGGTTTGGTTTTCAATTTCCAAAAGTGTAGCCACACTTTTGGAAATTGGTATAAGTAGTTCGGCATAATTAAAAATCAAAACCAGAGAGCATACCGCCCGCTGCACGAGCGGTATGCTCTTCTAGGTTTTAAGTTTACTTAGCTACTTATTATTTAGATTAGTTAGCGATCGCTAGTATGCCATCACCTTTCTCATCAGCAAAATTTGCTTTGCGTAGGTTTACAATTCTTAGATTTACAATCCTCTAATTGACTCGCGATTACTTGGGCTAGATTTTCAGAACCACCCTTTGCGCCAACTCTTTCTAATCCATTGCGTTGGCAACGCTCTAAATATTCGCGATCGCCAATGGTGCGTTTCACGCATTGGGCCGCTTCGTGCAAGATTTGGGGGGTAGCTGCTTCCTTGCCAATGGTTTGTACTGACAAGCCCAATAAACGTTCCTGAGCCTCGGCAAAGCGATAGGAAAATTGAGGACCCTTACCTATAATCTGGACAACAGGTTTACCCAACCCGACCGCTTGCTCGACAGCGGTTCCTGCCATACCGATCGCCAGATCGCATTGCTGCAAAATATCGGCAAAAGCATCGCTAAAACAAACAACGACGATATCTAGATCGGGCTGATACAGTTTGCCATCGCTATATTGCCAGCCCACTAAAGAAGCAATTTCAGGTAGTTGCGGCATGAGACTAGGGACAAGAGCCGCCCGAAACTGGACAGGATTAGGGGCAAATTCTCGGACAATCGCCTCGCACAATCGCAATTGTAATGCCAGATTTTCCGCTGCCTCAGGCAAGCGACTGCCCGCCAACAAGGCGATCGTCGGCGCGGCAATTAAATGTAAATCTTTGCCCGTAGGTTCCAACACATCCATAATCGGATAGCCCACAAAACAAGTATTTGGATAACCCCTTTGTCGGATCAGTTCCGCGCTGTAGGCATCGCGAGTCAAGATTTGTCGGCATCGCGGCGATCGCATGATCAGAGCTTGTAGCAAATTAGGAATATAGCGATTCTCGTAAAAACCCGATGATGAGACTAAAAATATGGCATAGGGTAAACCTGTCAAATAGGCAAAAATAGCAGGAAGCACATCACCAGTAGCAAAAACAAAATCGCAAGTTTGACTACATGCACGCGCTGCCTTAATTTGCTGCCAAGTAAGCCCGATCAATCCCGATTGAAAGTCCTCGATTTGCTTTTGCCAACTCATATAGGCAAATCCACCCGATGGTAAAGCCTTGGTTGGGGTGGCGATCGCTACCCCTGCACGACGATAAGCATTTCCCTCTCCCACCAGTGGCAAAGCGATCGTCTCTAGATGGGAATATTTGCTTCGCAAAGCTTTCAAGACTTCACAAGCATTCAGATCTTCGCCATGACCATTACTAATAAATAAAACTCTTTTTGGAACTCTTTCTTGCGGTGATTGGGGCATATCGTAAAATATATTCGTAAAATATATTAAGGCTATTAAGGCAATCAGATCTTACTCAAAAGTTAGAGGTATGGCGATGATGCAAACACTTGTTGACTGCGATCGCATGAGCTTTGAAGAATTTATCGAGTGGTATCCAGAAAATGGTAAACGCTATGAGCTATACAGAGGGGTTGTTAGAGAGATGATGCCCACAGGTACACATGAAGATACTAGCGGTTTTTTTGTTGCCGACTTAAATTTCGAGATTCGTCGATGTAATTTACCACTCTCGATTCCGAGAAGTTGTCTATTGAAGCCAGAGATGGCAGATACAGGTTTTATCCCTGATGTGGTGGTACTAGATCGACGGGAATTGGTAAATGAACCTCTATGGCAAAAGGCTTCAGTAATTCAAAATGGTAAAACTGTACCTTTGGTCATTGAGGTTGTCAGTACGAACTGGAGCGATGATTATGCAATCAAACTAGCAGCATATGAAACAATGGGAATTGCGGAATATTGGATTGTTGACTATCGGGCTTTGGGTGCAGTTCGGTATATTGGCAAGCCCAAACAGCCAACAGTGACAGTTTGCAAATTAATTGAAGGGGAGTATCAGTTGTCTTTGTTTACCGCTGGAAAGCGGATTGAATCAGATGTTTTTCCTGAATTAAATTTGATGACTGATGCAATTTTTCAAATAGCTTAAGAGCCCAAAGAGAAAGGCGGCGCGATGCGCTGCCTTTCTCTTTGGGGTTCACGAAAGTGTGACAGCACTTTTGTGAATTGATATAAACCCCAGTAAGGGTTTGAAAAACCAAAAATGATGTAGCCATTTTTAGTTTTACTTGGAGAGATATAAATCGTACAATTTTGCGGTTTTTTCGAGCATGATTTCGTTAGAGAAGAGTTGGCGATAACGCTCATAACCTTTTTTGGCAAAGCGATCGCGGAGGTGGCGATCGCTAATTAATTCCCTTAACTTTGCGGCTAATTGCTCAGGATCGCGAGGATTGACAATAAACCCAGTTTCGCGATCGCTGACCTGCTCAGCGATACCGCCCACACAAGTACCTACCACTGGTTTACCCTGAGACATTGCTTCCGCACAGGCAAGACTGCAAGCTTCTTGAAGGGAAGGTAATACGAAAATATCGAATAATTGCATCAGATTGGGTAAATCGTTGAGATACCCAGTAAAAATGACGCGATCGCCAATTCCTAGATCCTGAGCTTCTTGTTTTAAAGATGCCTCCAAATCACCATTACCAGCAATTACTAAACGCAAATCTTGATTCCTGTCTTGCGCTCCCTGTTCGCGAGATGATTGGTTGGAATTCAGGATTGCAAAGGCTTGGATTAAGTAAGTTAACCCTTTTGCCTCATCCAGCCGAGCCGCAGTACCGAGAATGATTTGATGGGAGGGATCGAGATGAAATTTTTGACAGAGTTCCAAGGATTTATCAATATCGAGAATGGGTTCTTTAACGCCGTTATAAATTAAATGGAGTTTATTTTTATCTAGTCCTAATTCGAGGAGAAGGTTATACTCCGCTTCGCAAACGCTAATCACGCGATCGGCACACCAGTTACTAAACCAGCATGATGTCTGATAGCTAAATTTCGTCCCACTCCCGTGGTAACCATGTACCGTAAAGACGATCGGAATTTTACCGACGATCCAGCGCACTGCCAACATTAATTCATGGGCTCCATGAATGTGGATTAGATCGATCGCTTGTTCTTTTTGAATTTCTTGAATTCCAGAAATCAATTCAGGTAAGCCCTTAAAAAAATTAATCTCCCATTTTGTATATTCTCGTTGCAAAATTGGCAAGGCTCTAAATTGAGGTGCACCTTTCCCATCGGGGGCTAGTAGGGATATTTTGTAGCGATCGCGCAATCCTTCAATCAGGCTAAGGGCTTGTTTTTCTGTGCCTCCTTGGTTTAGGTAAGGCAAAATAAATAGAATATGTTTTTGCATTATTAAAATTATAGTGACGTTCGCGATAATTAGTTCGGGATTGGGGCTTACATCCATCAACTTTTGAGATTTCCAAAATGGCAACGCCATTTTGGAAATTGGTATTAATTCAGGCTTAGAGGCATTTCGAGGGCATGGGCAAGCAGAAACTCCCGATCACTTAATACTTCTCTAGTTTCGCCGTTATAAACGATTTTGCCTTCACTCAATACGACGGTGCGATCGCAAAGATCTAATACCAAATCCAGATCGTGGGTGGCGATTAATTGCGTTTCAGGCAAGGTTTGCAAGAGTTGAATTAACTGGCGGCGCGATCGTGGATCGAGTTGAGCCGATGGCTCATCAAACACTAAAACTTGGGGTTGCATTGCCAAAACTCCAGCGATCGCCACCCGTTTTTTTTCGCCCCCTGAAAGGTTTTGCGATGGCCGCTCTCGATATTTAGCGAGATCTAGCCCCACCGCTACTAAAGCTTCGGCAACTCTAATTTCTAGATCTCTCCCCCGCAAACCCTGATTCATCGGACCAAAGGCGACATCTTCCCATACCGTTGGCATAAATAGCTGATCGTCGGGATTTTGGAAGACGACACCAACAAAGTTCCGAATTGCCACTAAGTTACAAGGTAGGACAGGCATTTCTCCGATCACAATTACTCCTTGCTGCGGCATCAGAATGCCATTGAGATGCAACAGTAAGGTCGATTTGCCCGAACCATTTGCTCCCACGATCGCAACTTTTTCCGTTGCTTTAATTTGGAGATCGATCCCTTGCAAAGCCTGAATTCCATCAGGATAGACATAACTGAGGTTTTCAATGGAAATAGGATTGTGATGCATTATGAATCAATTATGTTTACAATTTTTTTAATTGTAAGTAAGTGGGCTTAATTAAATATAAAGCCCTAAAAGCTGCGGCACACGCTGAGACTGCACCGCAGCTTTTAGCTCTGGATTTTAATAATAAATTATCAAACCCCGTAAAGTTGCGCTCCGTTGGAGCGCAACTTTACGGGGTTTGGTTTGTAATTAATTATGCCCAGATGCTTATTTGTAGCTGTCGCCAAGTGTACTAGGACATAAAACCCAAGAATTAATTGGCGGCGCTTCGCGCCGCCAATTAATTCTTGGGTTTTATGTCCTAATTCAAGTGACTGTAACTATACTTATTTACTTACTTGCCCCAATAGGATGATCAACCCCATGCAAACCAAAGCCCAACGATCGCGCCAGCCCCCATCGGTTGAAGTGATGATCACGGGTATCCCTTGGTAGCCTCTTGCCAACATTGATTGATAGATACGATCGCCGCGATCGTAGGTACGCACAAATAATACGCCGAGCATATTACCTAATACCTGACGCTGCCAAGGGCGATCGGGACGATGGCGATGGTAAAGATTGCGGGTTGAGAAATTACGAGCCGTAGCAGCGCGGCGCATTGCTTTAAACTCATTACTCAAAACGCTGATATAGCGATACATTGAAGAGAGGATACTGACTAAAAGCGGCGGCATTTTTAGGATTACTAAAGCTTGTAGCAACGAGGGAATAGAAATGCTGAGGGTGAGAATATTCAGCAGAAGCAACGATAAAAATGCTTTGATACTTACGCTTCCTAATATCACCAAACCCTTCACGGTAATCTGCAACCATCCCCATTGCCAAAGGATATCACCGCCGCTCCGAAATAGAGTTCCAATTAGGATCGCGCTGATAAATACCGACTCGATCGCCATGCGTTTGACGAGTATGCCTAAATTAACTTTACTCCAATAGAGAATCGGTAAAGTCGCAATTCCATAGATCGCCCAAGTCCACCATCGACCGATCGGCGTGAGCGCGATCGCAAAGACTAAGAGAAATATACAAAGCAAGCGCGTACGAACAGCTAGACTATTCCACATATTTAGGCGATCGCTAGATGATGGTGACGGGCGATCGCTTACTTCGATGAGAGGGATATGTAACAGCATGGTTGAACAGCATGGTTTAGGCGCTAGAGATGGTGCTAAGTAAGAGGGCTTAATTAAATATCAAACCCTAAAACCTGTGGCGCACGCGCAGCGTGCGCCACAGGTTTTAGATCTGGATTTTAATTATGCTGGGGTACTTATAGCAATGAAAGTTTTGCTTAGAAATAAAACTCAAAAGATGAGTGGCGGCACTCCGCGCCGCCACTCATCTTTTGAGTTTTAGATTTATTCCTTTTATTCCTTAGGAGCGGAGTTTCGTACCGTTAGCTTACCGATTCCCCATGCAAGACCAAATACTACTAACGTGCCTGTGACACCTGCTAGAGCGGTGGATACCTTTTCGTCAGCAATAGCTTTAAAGGAATAATCTGAAAAAATTTGAGAAAATGGAAGTTGCTTAGCTGGGGGGACGGCAGCGGCTTTTTCTTCAAATTTTAAATCCTTGGAAACGCGATCTAGTCCATCGGGATCTTTGCTAGCAAAAGGAGATAGAAATGCGGCAATACTTAAAGCTAAGGCTAATCCTGCAAATACAACAATACGATTTTTATTCATTTTCTTTACTTGGCTTGAGCTTTGGACTTCTATAATCAATCATCAATTTTACTGATGGCAGCATTTGGAGAGTCGTAGATTAAATCAGGACGAGTACGCCAGAGAAAACTGGTTATCGCTAGAGTAATGAATGCTTCGCCAATACCAATCATGAAATGCCACGATAGCATCGCCGATAGCGCTAAAGCTAAAGGGATGGTATCTGATAGAGCCAACTCCAATGCACAAACCGTCGCCGCTACCACAACACTAGTCCATGAAGCGATCGCCGTGCCAAAACTCATCCCTAGCCAAGTATTGTGACCGACTAAAGCCCGAACCGCCCGATAGAGGTAATAACCAGCAAAAGTTCCAATTAAGCCCATGTTTGTGATGTTTGCGCCTAATGCGGTCAACCCACCATCCTGAAACATGACGGATTGCACGATAAAAACGACCGACATCACCAGCGAACCCGCCCAAGGACCTAGTAGAATCCCTGCTAGAGTGCCACCTAGCAGATGCCCAGAGGTTCCACCCACAATCGGGAAATTAACCATTTGCGTGGCAAAAATAAAAGCAGCACAAACTCCCATTAACGGAACTGTCCGTTCTTTGTATTCCGATTGCACTCGATTTAGGGAGATGGCAATTAAGGCGATCGCGATCGCGCCAGTGGCTAAGCTGACAGGGAAACTAAGGTAGCCATCGGGAATATGCATGGCTAAATGTATTGGGAATGCAAACATCTTCACCTCAAAAGTTTCTTGAATATTATATTACAGTGCTTTGCGCTGAAACCCAAACCAAGAAGAATTTTGAAAGCGTTGCTTCGCAACGCTTTCAAAATTCTTCTTGGGGTTCGTTCGATCGGTAATTGCTGTAATT
>NZ_LIRE01000720.1 GCF_001402795.1 Pseudanabaena sp. 'Roaring Creek' | reverse complement strand
TATAGTTGTTTTAAATAACTTGTAGACGGGCTTCGACTTCGCTCAGCCCTCGGTGTAAGCTAGCTGAGCGAAGTCGAAGCTGTAGTTTTTATTTGAATTATCTATATATACCCATTGGCGAGTTAAGCAAGGCGAGATCGACCTGTAAAAATAGATCCTCAGGATTAGCGGAATTTGTAATTACCACATCGGCAAGTTCAATTTTTTCAGCCTGAGACATTTGACTGGCGATTCTTTGAATTGCTTCAGTTTCTGATAAATGACTGCGGCTCATAAGTCGCTGCAATTGTTGCTGGGGATCGCAAGCGATCGCCCAAGTCTCTGTTACCAGAGTTTCCATATTGGCTTCAAATAACAGGGGGATTACCATTATGACCGTAGATGGTTCTCGACTTTTGGCTTCAGAAATCAAGCATTCTCTCACGTAGGGATGGATTAAGCCTTCGAGCCATTGCAACTCGCTAGCGCTATCAAAAACGATCGCGCCTAACTTACGGCGATCGATATTGCCGCGATCGTCGAAGATTAATTTTCCATAGCGTTCCTGTAGCTTTCGCAAGCGATCGCCAACTAAAGCGTTACGAGCATAGAGATCGGCATCCAGAATTGGTAATCCATAGGTATCGCGCAAATAATCGGAAACCGTAGTCTTGCCCGTAGCAATACCTCCTGTGATGCCGATAATTCGCTGTTGCATATGTTTTAATTCTGTTGGGCAATGTCTAGGCTATCCCAAGCATCCCTAAATTATCCTACTTCTAGAAACTATGCACTTCACCAATCTCCTTGGATTTATGGCTGCATCCCTAACGACCTTTGCCTTTTTGCCCCAAGTCGTCCAAGTTTGGCGATCGCGCTCGACTAAAGATATTTCTTTGCCAATGCTGGTTACTTTTATTTTGGGCATCACCCTCTGGCTGATCTATGGATTATTGGTCGAGGCTGCACCCATCTATATGGCTAATGGCATCACACTTTTGTTAAATCTGATCATTTTACGATTCAAGCTCAAGTATGGATAAACTAGGGAAGAGATTACTGCTCCTCATTAGCAATCCTCCCCCAATTCATTAGTTTTAATATGACCTCTCTTAATGTCTTCTTCTCCAGCTATTTATCACCCTTTTTCTCTCAATATTTTTCCCACTTTGTCATGTTGGGCTTGATCTTAATTTTTGCGATCGCCCATAGCGGCTTAGCAGCTTTACGCATTAAGGCAGAAGAACGCATAGGAGCGAGGTTGTATCGGGTACTATTTGCGCTGACTAGCATTCCTTTGGCGGTGGTACTGTTCATTTTTTATTTCAACCATCGTTATGATGGGTTGCAGTTATGGGATTTTCGGGGAATTACGGGGCTGCATGAATTCGTGCTGGCGCTTTCGGCGATCGCTTTTATTTTTCTCTATCCTGCCACCTTTAATTTGGGAGAAGTTGCCGCGATTCAAAAACCCCAAGTCCATCTGTTTGAGACAGGGATTACCCGTATCAGCCGTCATCCGCAACTCATTGGTATGACACTTTGGTGTATTGCCCATACGCTTTGGCTGGGGACATCCTTTGCCCTGACGACAGCGATCGCCTTAGTGAGTTATCACTTGTTCGCAGTTTGGCATGGAGATCGGCGTTTATTTAAGCGCTATGGGGATGAATTTCTAGCCCTCAAAGAACGTACTTCGGTCATGCCATTCCTCGCGATCGCTCAAGGTCGCCAGCAACTAGTCCTTAAGGAATTTATCCGTCCTGCCTATATGGGAGTCGCAATTACGGTTGTACTATTTCGATGGCTGCATCCAATCGTGATTAATGCTTCGGCAAATATAAATTGGTAAAATCTAAAGAGCATAACGCTCGCTTAGCGGGCGTTATGCTCTTTAGATTATTAACATGAGTTCGGGATAATTTGAAACGGGCTTAGAGAAAGGGTTTGCTACGCAAACCCTCTCTCTAAGCCCAAAAGTAAAAGCCTTGCGTAGCAAGGCTTTTACTTTTGGGCTTTTAAAATTTGCCAGCTTAACCCGAACTGAAGTTTTATACCAATTCCCAAAAGTGTGGCTACACTTTTGGGAATTGAAAACCAAACCCAGTAAGGATTTTAAAATTACAAAATGGCTACGCCATTTTGTAATTTGGTATTATTAGTAAACTGGCAAAGTAAACCGAAAACAACTTCCTTTTTTGCCGATCGCATCATCAACCCAGATCCGACCATAATGCGCCGTAATAATCCGACGACATAGGGAGAGCCCGATACCATAGCCGTCAGCCTCATCATCCCGTTCTAAACGATAGCGCTCCTCAAATACGCGATCGCGCATTTCCGCAGGAATTCCAGGACCATTGTCAGTAATACTAACCTCAATTTTTTGTGAGGTACGGTGCATCACGGTAAGCTCGATTTTTCCACCTTCAGGAGTATATTTCGTAGCGTTCCCCAACAGGTTGATTAAAACTTGACGAATTTTTTCTTGATCGATATATACGGGCGGTAAATCGGTAGGGATATCTTTTACCAATTTTTGCATTTTCCCTTCCAAACATTTGTGGAAGTAAAAATCGCTGACGACACTATGACAAAGCTGATCGAGTTGAATTTTTTGCCTTTGGGTGCGAAATTGGGCATTTGCCCCCCTTCCCGCTTCGAGAATATCCGTAATCATATTGTCGGCATCACGGGCTTTATTTCTCGCGTGCTTGAGGAGACGAGAAATCATTTGTGGGTCGATTTTGTCGCCACTTTTTTCGATCGTATCGATCGCTAATAAAATTGCCGTTAAGGGATTTCTTAAGTCATGGGCTAGCATTCCCAGCACCCGATCTTTAAACCGAATTTGTTCCTCAATCTCGGCTTTTTCCTGAGATAACCGAAACACATCATCGGCAAGATGTGCAACCTCGCTCATGTAGTCGATATTTTGGGCAAGTTCGGGAGGATGGTTCGTGGTTTGGTCGAGTACCTGTTGTTTCCAAGTATCCCAACAATTCCCCAGTTGCTTGAGAATATTTTTCCCTGCGATCGTTTGGCGCGGTAAAGGTGATAACTTCAGCAAGGCGGGAGACATTACCACTTTAAAGAGCTCGGCAAGTTGAGGCTGACTGGCGACATTGATAATTTGCAACTCGGATCGACAATCGCTCTCGCTAAGCAAAAATTCCTCCACTTCCTTGACTAAATCTTTTGCCTTAGGGCGATCGTCAATAAATAGTAGGAGTTGCAATGTTGATTCAGGTAATGTTGAAACAGTCCTCATTTACTTTCGGACTCGCAACGAATTTTTAAGATATTCTTAATAATTATATTATTGTTCTCATGCATTTACCTCAACAACGATGGCAGATTTTCTCACCTCAAACCGATTTATCGATCGCGATTGCCAACGCCACAGGACTTTCTCCCATAATCGCGCAGGTTTTGCTAAATAGAGGCATTAATACCCCTGAAACTGCCAAAGCTTTTCTTGATCCCGAACTTGTCAATTTACCCGACCCCAAGCAAGAATTTCCCGATTTAATTGCCAGCATCGATCGTATCGAGTATGCCATTAAAAACGGCGAACGCATCACAATCTGTGGCGATTATGACGTTGATGGCATGACTAGTACGGCTTTATTGATCCGTACCCTCAAATTGTTAGGGGCGATTGTGGAATACGAAATTCCCAGTCGCATGGCGGAAGGCTATGGGATAAATACGCGGATTGTCCGCGATTGTCACGAACGAAATGGGAAATTAATTATTACTGTGGACAATGGGATAGCCGCCTATGAGGCGATCGCCCTCGCAGAATCCTTAAATATTTCTGTAATTGTCACCGACCACCATGAAGTGCCTGAAGATTCTAGCAAAATCCCCCCCGCAACCGCCATACTCAATCCTAAATATCAAGTCGATCCGCATTCTCCCTATGTGGCGATCGCTGGTGTGGGAGTCGCCTATATTTTGGCGCTGGAATTAAGCGATCGCTTTGGTAAACGTGCGGAGTTAGAAAATCCACTGTTGGAGCTATTTACCCTAGGGACGATCGCCGATTTGGCATCTTTAACGGGGATCAATCGCCGACTTGTCAAAAAGGGCTTACGCTTGCTGTCCCAATCTAAGGTAATTGGCATTATTGCCCTGATTAATGAAACGGGAATTGCCAAAGATAAACAAACGGGGATGAAGCCCGAAGCGATCGGGTTTGGTTTGGGTCCCCGTATTAATGCGATCGGCAGGATTGGCGATCCTCAAGTCATTATCGACCTCTTAACCTGCGAAGAAATGGGACAGGCGATCGCCCTTGCCCAAGAATGTGAAGCGACTAATAAAAAGCGCCAAGATCTCTGTAAAGAGATCGAGGAACAAGCGATCCGCTATATCACCCAAAAACGGGCTGAAGGTTTTGACATCACCCAAGAACGGGTTTTGGTAATCGTAGATCGCGATGTCCAAGCAGACTTGCCGATCGCCAAACAGACGGGCTGGCATCACGGGGTAATTGGTATTGTTGCCTCACGCTTAGTAGAACGGTACGGTGCGCCTGTGTTTATCGGCAGTTATGAAGATAGTCACGACATGGAGGATCAAGAGAAGGAAGCATCGCCAAATTCGCAAGAAGCGCCAACCCATCAAGGGGACACAGTACGTTTCTCCGTAAGAGGCATTCCCGAATTTCATGTTTTCCATTCCCTCGAATATATTGCTCCCATTCGGAATAAGGGTGGCGGACATAAGGCAGCAGGAGGGTTTACCATTCCTGCGGAGAATATGGAAAAGTTACGCCTAGGGCTGCGGGAATTTGTCGATCGCGAAAATATTTTGCCCAGTCATATCATGCCCTTCATTCAGGTGGACGTACTCGCCGAACTTAGCGATATTTCGATGTCCCTGTTGCAAACCTGCGATCGCCTGCAACCCTGTGGGCTCGGCAATCCCGATCCCGTATTCTATAGCAAAAATGTTCGCGTTATCTCTCAACAAACTCGCGGAAGGGATAAAGTCAAACATCTCTCTTTAGAATTGGATACGGGCAACGGTAAAATTAAGGCGATCGCTTGGCGCTGGGGAGAATATTGCCCTATCCCCAATCGCGTGGATATCGCCTATAAGCTAAGGGCTAATCAGTGGCAAGATACTACTTCCGTAGAATTAGAAATAGTAGGTATTCGTGAAGTGGGCAATGGAGATAATTCTCAAATTGTGCCTAAACAAATTCCATTACTCTATCAACCCGCACCGATAATTACCAAGTTTCCCCAATGGGAAAATCTCAGCGAAGCGCCAAGACCTCTACCTCGTCCGTTATTACTATATGGTTGCGATCGCCCAGCCGACAAGTTTCAAGGTGATGTCGATTGCGATCGCCCAACGCGCAATAAAAATTACGCAGCAGTCGTTCTATGGACTTTACCGCCATCATTCACCCATCTCCAATGGCTGATCGCTACCGCTAAACCCGATTATATCTATCTCGGTTCCCATATTCCTTCAGTACCTTCCATCGATCAATTTCGCCATCAAATTCAGTCTCTCGATTTAGAGAATATCAATATTCTCAATCTCCTCGATTTAGCCCAGCAATGGTGGATTTCTCCTAGTGCGATCGTCTCGGCTCTGCGCGAACTGAACTACATCTGCGATTTTCCACCGACATTACCCCTTGATGGCGAACTCCTCAGAATGCAGAAATGGTATAGCATTGCGATTAATAAACTTGCAGTAATTCTTACCGATCAAGTTGCCGATCAAAAATAATCACATATACTTGTAGATGATCTACTTGAAGGCTCTTTGGACAATTTGGAGACTAATTATGGCTGTCGCAACATATCCAGACTTACTCAAAAGAACTGTTCTTCTCTATCGTGATGAAGATGGCTATTTTATTGTGGAAGTTCCTAGTTTAGTTGGTTGTGTTAGTCAAGGTGAAACTAGAGAAGAAGCTTTAGCTAATATCCAAGAAGCGATCGCTTTGCATATCGAAGTTTTACAGGATCGGGGTGAGCCTAAACTCAGTTAACTGTTCCCAATCATAAAACTATCGCCAAAGGGACTTTGAGAACAATCATTCGTGATTCAAGCTTAACCGTAGATGAGTTTGTAAATTTATTGTAAGAGACGCATAAAATCAGGCGTGAACAATGAAATTCAAGAAATTACTACTAATATCCAAAAACGTATTCAGCGCTTTCGATCTAGATAAGTCAAGCAATCTTATAGCTGCCGCCAGTTTTGTTAGGACAAAATCAAAACGCCAAAGAGAGTTGCTGCGCGGAGCGCGGCAACTCTCTTTGGCGTTTTATGTCCTGATACAGTTGGCGGCAGCTATA
>NZ_LIRE01000303.1 GCF_001402795.1 Pseudanabaena sp. 'Roaring Creek' | reverse complement strand
GGTGTGGCTTTAGCGAAGGGGAAAGATGCCGCCGATTCTCGGCAAAAGGCAACAGAAGCCGCCTCTAAGGTTAAAATCAATGATTTCCCTTCATGATTAAGTAGCTAGGCGCAATTAAATATAAAACCCAAAAGCCTATGGCTCACGCTGCGCGTGAGCCATAGGCTTTTGGGTTTTAATTTTGTTTACCAATTTGTTTACCAATTTGTTTACCAATTTGTTTACCAACTTAAGATGCGACAAATTTCTGAAAAGAGCTTGAGTGGATAAAAGGGCTTAGCGATCGCCCCCTTTACTTTTAATTTGGCGATCGCGTGCGGTTCAGTTAAATCTGCGCGAGATGTCAATAAAATAACAGGAATATGGGAAACTTGAGGATTGGCTTCTAGTTGTTTCAGGAAGGAGAAACCATCCATGTTTGGCATGATGATATCGAGAATAATTAAGTCGGGTTTGATTTCTGCGGCTAAGACTAATCCTTCTTTCCCCGATTTAGTAGTAACAGTACGACAGCCATGGAGCAATTCTAGGCAGGTTTGCAAGATATCACAGATGAAAGTTTCATCATCGATTACTAAAATTGTTTTGTTAGATTGAATATTCACTTTAAGTATCACAGTCTAAGTACTGACTAAGTACTGAATATCCCAGTATAGTAATTACTTAAAATGAGAACAATGTGAGGAAAGGAAATCCGATTACCAACCTAAGATTTGGGCGATGCGATCGGCGATCGCCATCGGATCGAAGGGCTTGGCGATTACCCCGACTACACCTAAATTCTCAAAACATTCGCGATCGCGAGATTGTACCTTAGCAGTCAATAGGATGACGGGAATATGTTGCGTACGGGAATTTGCTTGGAGATTTTGATACACCTCGATACCGTCCATTTCGGGCATCATCACATCGAGCAGGATCGCATCGGGCTGTAGATCCTCGACAATACTAAGCCCATCCTTACCAGAATTGGCAACGCGCACTTGCCAATCTTTAAAGCTTTCTAGACATACGGCAATTACCGCAGCGAGATTGGGTTCATCGTCGATCAGTAAAATTGATTTGGTAGACATAACTGCTCCTAACTAACTCCTAAATACTTGTGCGAAATAAATTACCGAAACCCGTAAAGTTGCGCCCCTACGGGGCGCAACTTTTACCAATTCACGCATACCAATTCACGCATACCAATTCACGAAAGTATGACAACACTTTTGGGGATTAGACACCAAAACCAATAAGGTTTTGAGATTCCCAAAACGGCGTTGCCGTTTTGGGAATTGGTATTAAACAACGCGATGGGGAATTGTAAAGAGAAATGTACTTCCCTTCGACAACACACTTTCCACCCAGATTTTGCCTCCGTGCTGTTGCACGATACTACGGCAAATGGCTAGACCTAAGCCTGTACCTCCTTTTTGGCGAGCATCGGAAGCATCCACCTGATTAAATCGCTCAAAAATATCTTCTAAATATTCTTCGGGGATACCTCGACCGCGATCGCTAATTTCAAATAGAATTTCCTCTTGATGGGACTCCGCAGTCAGATGTACTTCGCTGTGGGGTGGTGAGAACTTAATGGCATTACTGAGCAAATTAACTAGGGTTTGGACTAGGCGATCGCCATCGACCCAAATCTGGATCGATGGCAAATCGCATAATATCGAGATTTGATTTTGATCCGAGAGAGCTTCCATAGTAGCGATCGCCTGTTGGCACAAATCGGCAACATCATGCCAATGGCGATCGAGGGTGACGCGGCTAGAGCTTAACCGTTCTAAGTCGAGAATATCATTTACTAACCGTACTAATCTCTCTGTATCCGAAACTGCAATATCGAGCATATGTTTAGCGGTGTCAGGCTTAACATCTAATACTCCCGACGCAAGCAATCCCAAGGCTCCACGAATTGAGGCTAGGGGAGTCCGTAACTCGTGACTGACAATGGAAATAAACTCGTTTTTAATTTTGTCTACTTTTAATTTGTCCGTGATATCTTCGCCAATACTGATCGTTCCCACGATTTTATGATCTGGATCTCGCAACACTGTATTGTTCCAAGCGATGTCTCTTTTTTCTCCCGATTTGGTAATAATGGGATTTTGATAATGGGGATGAAAATCCTTTAAGAAATTTTCTTCAATCAGAGCCTTATCAAAAAGCCGATCGATTTCTTCTTGGAGATATTCAGGCAAAAAATTACTAAACCAATTTTCCCCAATTACCTCTTCAAGTTTATAACCTGCTGTCTCTAAAAAGAAGGAATTAGCGTATCCTACGATTCCCTCAGGATTGAGTCCCACCACGATTAAGCGGACGTTATCGAGCAAAGATTGCCAACGACGGTTTGCTTCTCTCAGAGCATTTTCATTGAGCACGTTGGAGGTAATATCGCTAAAAACCATGAGGATCGTGGCGATCGCTCCATGCGCGTCATACTCAGGAATGATATTGATTTTGTAATAGGCTAGCCCCCCCTTGGGCGAAGGGAAGTCTATTTCGTACTCTTGCTGCTCTCCTGTCGCCAGTAGTTCGCTGACGTACTCTTCAGCTAAGAGAACATTCTTTTCAGGCATTTTCATTTCGCGAAAGGTTTTACCTAAAAATTCTGAAGGTGGGATGCCAAAGGCAAATTTGGTAGCTGAATTGATGTAAAGAATGTGCGATTGTCGATCGAGACGCGCGATTACATTGGGAGAATTCTCGACGAGGGCGATAAATTCCTGTTGGCGTTTAAACAGTTCGGCAGTGCGCTCGTTGACGCGATTTTCTAATTCGGCATTGCTGATCTGGAGATCGCGGTAGAGTTCGGCTTGCTGGAGAGCGATCGCAAATTGGACTGACAACTGCTGAAGTAAACGAATATCAGGCTCTTCCCAATGGCGCGTAGTCGAACATTGATGGGCAATCAACAAGCCCCATAACTTTGGCGTTTTATTATTTAAGAGAAGAATGGGTAAAACTAGATTTGCCCTTACTTGAAAAATTTCCATCAGTTGGAGATGACATTCAGTTAAGTTAGCTGCATAAATATCAGAAGTAGCAAAAACTCTACCTTCTTGGTATTGGCAACCTAAATCACCCTGAAAGCAAAGCTCATCAACATGTTCGTTTAGGGCGGATTTCCAAGGTGCGATGACTGATTCCGCTACGATGATCCCGCTCATATCGGGATTGAACTGATAAATTATCGTGCGATCGGCTTTTAAAAATATGCGTATTTCTCGCACGATCGCTTGAGATACTTCTTCTAAATCAAGATATTGGCGAATATGGAGCGAGATTTGGGCAATTAATAGCTCCTGTTGCTGCGATCGCTGCAATTGACGATTTAATAAAATGCGATCGCCTAATTGCCCAACCCGATTACATAATGACAAGGAGGTAACATCTCCTTTCGCGAGATAGTCAGCCACTCCTAGACGCATGAGCTTTAAGATAACCCGTTCGTCACCCACCTTTCCCGTCAAAACGATCGCATCTAATTTGGGGAGGAGGCTATCTTTGCCCATCTCGGCAAGTAGTTCCCAACCCTCACCATCAGGCAAGAAATAATCAACAAGGACAATATCAGGTCGATCGGTTTTCCACAATGCCAACCCCTCTGCTAAGGTTTCTGCCTCCCTAATGTTATAGGTATGGGTATGGTCTGATTGCAGATACCGAATATAGGCATGGCGATCGCTTTCCGAGTCATCCACAAGCAAAACATTAATATTGAATGAAGATGAGTTCTGGGTAACCAATGTTTTGCCATTCCTATGAGTTAGTTAAGTCCATCTTAGCCATCCTATCCCGATGGCTTCGGCTTCGCTCAGCCATCGGGATAGGATGGCTGAGCGAAGCCGAAGCCTCTCCCAATTTATTTAATACCAATTCACTGAAGTAAGCCAACACTTCAATGAATTAAAAAGTAAACCCCGTAAGGTTTTGAGATTCCCAAAATGGCGTTGCCATTTTGGGAATTGGTATAATACCAATTCCCAAAAGTGTGGCTACACTTTTGGGAATTAAAAACCAAACCCAGTAAGGGTTTTAAAATCCCAAAATGGCTACGCCATTTTGGGAATTGGTATAAGATTGCTAAGTGGCTGGGCATAATTAAAACCCAGAATCAAAAGCTGTAGCGCATGCACAGCGTGCGCTACAGCTTTTGACTCTGCTATTTATTAATCATTAGCCGCAACTATCCGATTTCTACCCGACATTTTGGCTTGATATAGAGCTGCATCCATACCCTTATATAGCAAATTTATACTATTGCCATGCTTTGGCCATTCCACTAATCCGCCACTAAAGGTTACATTAAAAGCCTCGCCTGCTGACGATACAAATTCTTGTTGTCTCCAGATAGTCAATAAATTATTGAGGCGATCGATCCCCTGCTGACAATCAGCTCCATATAAGCCCACCACAAATTCTTCACCGCCCCAGCGCATAGTTATATCCTCACTCCGAAAATGCTGCCGCAAGAGCTTTCCAAATTGCTTGAGAACGAAATCACCCATAATGTGACCATAGCGATCGTTGACCCGTTTAAATAAGTCCAGATCTAAAATTGCCAAGCAAAAGGTTTGCTGATTGCGCATAGACAAACGGATCAGTTGGTTCAAGCTATAATACCGCGACGATGGGTATATAAGCCCGTGAGCCCATCAAAATCTGCCGCCTGACGAGATACCAGACTGCGCTCTAAACGACTGAGAAGCCTTGTTTGTAAATCTTCCTCCACAATAGGTTTGCTGAGATAGTCATCTGCGCCAGCCGCAAATACTTGGTGAATAGTATCGCGATCGCTAGAAGATGAGAGAAAGACGATCGGTAAATATTGCCATAGAGAATCAGTTCTGACCGCACGGCAGAGGTCAATGCCGCTATAGTCGGGCATATTCAAATCCAGCAGCAGCAGATCGGGAGAAGTAGATTCTAAAACTTGCCAAAACTGCTTGCAATCTTGGAGCAGTGTCACATCTAAATCCCATTGAGCCAACAAGATTTGCAAGACTTTTAATATATGGGAATCATCATCGACAATCATGACTCTAGGGCGATCGTGCCTCTGCCGATGGATTAATTGCGAAATCACACTGAGGATTTCCTCGGTCAAGGCGGGTTTTTCGATAAAGATATGTCCCCCCTTCTTTGCCGTCATAACGCGATCGCTCAAGTCACCTTTGGAATTAGTAATCAATGTCGGAATATCCATCTGTCTCCGCGACAGCTCATCCAAGAGTAGCAAGCCATCGTTACCATCAGCGCTACCATCATCGTTACCATCAGCGAGTAAGATATCCAATAGAATTATGTCAGGAGGTTCTTGTTCGAGTTTTGCTTTAGCATCGGCAAGGCTATTAGCCGTTTCTACAACTATCCCCCAAGCTTCGGCATCCCGCTGCATCTCCTGCACGAATTCCACATCGCTATCCACAATCAGCAGCTTAGGGAAACGAGCAAAGTCTCTAGGTTTCTGTACCTTCGTAATGTAGTTCTTAGATATCTTGAGAGGTTCGTTAGCACTAGTTTCTAAATCATCAATCAATGTATGGAGCTGACCAACATCGTGATGAGATAGAGGAAAATCATGCTGTAAAAGCTGCTCGATCTGAAGAGCGATCGCCGATCCTTGGGGAAATCCTAGGGTTCCAAGGGAGCCTACCAGCCGATGCGCTTCCATGCAACCCCGATCGCGCATTTTCGGCTCCAAGCTTCCTGCCTCCAAAGCGATCGCCACTTGCCGAAAGAAAGGAATTAATTTGGCGAGGCTCTCCCGCAGTTTTTGGGTTATTTCGGCGATCGTGGCTTTTAATTTTGCTTCAGTAAGTTGCTGGGATGTTGGCGTTACAGGACTATGCCGATCTGGAAGCCGACCTGAAATCCGATCTGGCATCTGCTCTGGGGAAGGTTCATTTCTAAGGCGATAGCCCAAACCATATAAAGTCTCAATGGGATCGGCGCTCATGCCCGCTGCCTTGAATTTTTGGCGCAATCCCTTAATATGGGTAGTTACTGATTCCTCACTGGGGAAATCCCCCGCCGCCCATACCAAGTCTAGTATAGAGCTACGACTAAAGATTTTTTGCGGATGCCTGAGAAGTAGCTCTAATATTCCATATTCTTTCTGGGTTAAATGTAAGGGTTGCTGGTTATAGCTAATCATATTGTTACCGAAATCTAAGCACAGATTCTCCCAAGTTAAGGTTTGTCGCAGTGAATCGCGATTGTGAGCGCGGCGCAACAACGCCCGAATGCGAGCAATTAGTTCTTGAAATTCGTAGGGTTTTACCACATAGTCATCGGCTCCAGCTTCAAGTCCCATCACGCGATCGCTCACACTATCCTTAGCAGTAAGCAGCAATACTGGAATCATGTAGCCCGATGTCCTTAACTTGGCACATAAATCTATCCCATTGCTATCGGGTAGAATGATATCGAGAACCATCAAGTCGTAGGTATAGGTCTCGATATATTGCCATGCAGCTTTTGCATCAGGAGCAATATCAATGGTGTAGGGAAATTCAGCGAGTAGTTGCACTAGTCTTGCTGCAGAAAAGCCATCATCCTCGACTATTAGAATCTTCAAATCTTTCTCCTCTAAGATGCCGATTAGCTAGAAATAAATATCCAAGTAAATTTAGCTATATCGCTCCCCTTGTGCCCCAAAACTCAGATTTTAATTTTAGTTTATCGTTTTGCACCTTACTATCCAAAAACATAATGAGGAAATAATGAGGAAACGAATCTTTTAACTACAAATTTATTCCCGCAAATAATAGTCTTAAGTAGCTAGGCATAATTAAAAACCAAAACCAGAGAGCGTACCGCCCGCATAGCGGGCGGTACGCTCTTCTAGGTTTTAA
>NZ_LIRE01000661.1 GCF_001402795.1 Pseudanabaena sp. 'Roaring Creek' | reverse complement strand
CTCTGGTTTTGTTTTTTAATTATGCCGAACTACTTACTTAAATGATTTAGGAATGTCAATGAAAAAATGGTTCTGTTATTTCCTTTGCCATAGGTAGTATTTCTCGGTGGCTGACAATCAAGGAGGGAAAGTTGCGCTGACTGTAATCTTTTCCCATTTCTAAGGGAAATATATTTTGAGAATCTTCTAAGGGAATCCAGATCGCGCCGATCGCTTTGATGATCGCCCAAGCCGCCGCAATATCCCAGATCTTTGGAGTTGCTTCCACTGCGCCAATCGTAGAGCCGATCGCTACGGTTAAAATATTGTAAGTTGCGGCTCCCATCATCCGCATTTTAAAAGGGAATTCCGCTCTGCCCATTTTGGCTAGACTGCGAGAACAGGCACTAAAAAAGTAATTACTCAACGCATCGGGATCGGGAGCGATATCAGCTAGATGAATCTCGCGATCGTTCAAAAAAGCTGCCGAGCCATTCTCATCAGCCCAGCCATAAATATTTTGGTGTAGGGGTGGGACGGCAACATAGCCAAAAACGGGAGTACCGTAATGTAATAAGCCTAGGGATATTGCCCAGATCGGGATACCTCTAGCAAAATTAGTTGTGCCATCGAGGGGATCGATGACCCAAGCCCATTCGCGATCGGGCAAAATTTGCGTTGATTCTTCCGTTAAAACGCCATATTCAGGAAATTCTCTTTCTAGGGATGATTTTATATATTCATCTGCCCAGCGATCGCTGCTGGTGACAAGACTGCCATCTTCTTTGTTAATGGCGACTCTCGCCTCTTCAAAGTCCGCAAGTAGGCGGGCTCCGACTTGTTTCGTTAATTCTTGGATGAAGGGAAGAATTTTTTGCCAGTTATTCATAGCTTGTTAGGATACCCCACGAAGGAAAGAGAGCCGCAAAGCAGCGCTCTTTCACTACCATATCCTAAATATAGCTATCGCCAATTGTACTAGGACACAAAGCCCAAGAATTAATTGGCGGCGCTTCGCGCCGCCAATTAATTCTTGGGCTTTGATTTGTCCTAATTCAAGTGACTGTGTCTATACGTTTGGCGACAACTATAATTGCGGCTAGCTAATTACGATAAAATGCAATGATGTTAGGACTTATGAGGATTTTGTAGACCTATGAACTTGAGCTTGAACCTGAGTCTAAGTTTAGGTCGCGTTTGGGCGATCGCCACTAATGTCTTTCGCGAAACCGTACGCGAACAAGTGCTTTATTTATCTTTGCTATATATTGCGATCGCGGTGTCAGCAATGCTGCTGTTGCCCGAATTTTCCTATGATTCATCGGCAAAGATGATCGTGGATGTGGGCATTGCAGCGATCGAGGTGGTGAGTTTGATCGTAGCGGTGTTAGTAGGCACTAACTTAATTAATAAAGAAATTGACAAACGTACCATCTTTATCCTAATTGCCAAACCCATGCATCGTGCTGAATTTGTCTTGGGTAAGCACCTCGGGCTCACGGCCGTAGTTGGGGCGTTGGTCTCGATTATGACCGTGATTTTTGTCATTCTGATGGCGATCAAGCAAATCCCAATTCCAATTCCCGCGATTCTCACGGCTAACTTTTTTATCTTCTGGGAAATTATGCTACTAGGGGCGATCGCCATTTTCTTTGGCTCCTTTACAGGTTCGTTGATTGCCTCTTTGCTAACTCTTGGAGCCTATTTGATTGGTAACTTTAGTCGCGATCTATTACTACTAGGCGAAATTTCCAAGAATCCCAGCTTGCAGGCAGTAACGCGCACCTTTTACATGATCTTGCCCGATCTATCCCGTGCAAATCTCAAAAATGACGCAGTTTATAATATTTTGCCAAGCATCATGGATATGTTTAACAATGGCGTTTACATTCTCAGTTATGCCCTATTGACCTTAGCCGTTACCATTTTTATCTTTGCCCGTCGCCAATTTTAATACCAAGTTAAGAAATGGCTACGCCATTTCTTAACTTGGTACTGATCCATAACTTAATCTGTAAATTTATTAGGAGGATTTCCATGACAACAAAATTGAGGTTTGGTCTAGTCGGTGCAGGAGCGATCGCTCAATCCTATATCCAAGCCTTTGAAAGTACTGATATCGCCCAGCTCGTGGGCATTGCTGATGTAGATCTATCTAGAGCTAGTTCTTTAGCAGAGCGATTGGGATGCCAAAGTTTTGTATCCCATGAAGATTTGGTTAATAGTATCGAGATCGATGCTGCGATCGTTTGTACGCCTCCCATCACCCATTTAGATGTTAGCCGCTATCTTCTAGAGCATAAAATCCACGTTCTTTGCGAAAAGCCCCTCAGTGTAAATTTGGCTCAAGCGAAGCTGATGGTTGAAGCTGCCAAGCAGTCGGGTGTTATCTTGACTATGGCTTCTAAGTTTCGCTATGTCGAAGATGTAATTCGTGCTAAGCAAATTGTCTCTTCGGGAATTCTGGGCGAGATCGTACTATTTGAGAACGCTTTTACTGGACGAGTGGATATGAGTAAGCGATGGAATTCGCAGCCTCAAATTAGTGGTGGTGGCGTACTCATCGACAATGGTACGCATTCTGTTGATATTATGCGATATTTTCTGGGTGCTCTTGATGAGATTCAAGTTGTCGAAGGCAAGCGCATTCAAGGTTTAGACGTAGAAGATACGGTGCAAATTTTTGTGAAGAGTGCCAGCGGTGTACGTGGTAGTATCGACCTCTCTTGGAGCATTAATAAGGAGCTAGATAGTTATATTCGGATCTATGGTTCTCAGGGTACAATTTCAGTCGGTTGGCGAGAATCTAAATATCGTCAAGCTTCAAGTCCAGATTGGGTTGTATTTGGTAAGGGTTATAACAAAGTACAAGCATTTCGTAGCCAAATCGAGAATTTCACCAAGGCAATTAGAGGTGAGGAACAATTGATTATTACTGCTGAGGATGGGCTAGCCTCCGTCGCCGCGATCGAGTCTGCCTATGCGGCGATGATGCAGACTAGTTGGACTCGGATCGGTCACCATAATCTTCTTGTTTTACCAACTAATGAAGTTCCTGCTGTTGCCTTAGGATAACTTGAGGATAGATATATGGCAATTCGCATCCATCCTTCGGCAATTGTCGAAGATAATGTCATTATTGGAGAAGGCAGTTCTATTTGGGATAACGTGCATATTCGTCATTCAACCCAGATTGGCGAAGAATGTATAGTGGGCGAAAAGACCTATATTGCCTATGGAGTAAAGATTGGTAATCGGGTTAAAATCAATGCCTTTGTTTATATTTGTAATGCGGTCACCATCGAAGATGGAGTCATGATTAGTGCAGGGACGATCTTCACTAACGATCGCTTTCCAAGGGCAACTACTAGCGATCTCAAACAACTTCGCCCCTCCGATCCCGATGAGCATACTCTGCCAACGCTCGTACAGGCAGGAGCAACCATTGGGGCAGGGTGTACGATTGGCAACGATCTGAGCATTGGGCGCTTCGCCATGATTGGGATGGGTTCTCTCGTCACTAAGTCCATACCTGACTTTCATCTAGCCATGGGGCATCCAGCCAGATCGGTGGGTTGCGTATGTCGTTGCGGTCAGTTACTTCGGCGATTTGCCATAGATGAGAATGTCTATGAGCCAGAAATCACCTGTTCTGCTTGTGGTTTGAAATATGCGATCGCCGATCGCGATGTAATGGAACTAACCCCAACAATTTCAAATTAAAAAATGAAATCATCTATATTCGACCAAGGCTTAAATAAATTAAATAAGTTGAACCGAAATGGCATTTTAGTTCTCTCTATTATTGTTCTGTTAGGTCTAATTCACTTGTCTTTCCCCTTTTCTGGAGATCAAGCTTTATTCACAGTTGGGGCATCAAAAATCAATCAGGGAGGAGTTCTATATAGAGACTTTTGGGACTTAAAACAACCTGGAATCTATTGGTTCTATTTTCTTGCAGGAAAGTTTTTTGGGTTTAATGAGATAGGTATTCATACTTTTGAAATACTTTATTTCCTAATGTTCTCTATCGTCTTATCGAACACACTTAAACATTATTATAAGTACTCAATTACATCAAGCTTTGTTCCAATCTTAACTGTAGGCATATACTATGCTTCGGCTGGTGCATGGCATCTTACACAATTAGAAGCGTTGGTCGGGTTTCCAATATTTTTAACAATTTGGTTTATATATCAGTCTTCTAAGTCTGAAATATATGACAATAAACTATTGTTCCTTTCAGGTTTTACAGCAGGAATTGTCCTTTTATTTAAGCTCTTATTTCTGCCAATAGTACTCTCTTTTTGGGCTGTGGCGATACTTGATGCAGTAACCCGAAAAAAGCAAATATTTATTAATGTGCTATTGAATATAGTTATACCAATCAGTATAGGTATTTCTATACCTTTACTGATTTCTATTTTTTACTTTGCAAGACTTGATGTATTAAACTTGCTATATCAAACCTATATCGAATATCCTCCGAGGATTTTAAGGGAAATCCCTCATGCAGAAGTTGGAAGATTATTTCAAGGGATCAGATGGTTTGTCACTAGATATGCATCAATTGTCTTATTAGGATCGATTGGTATATATGTCTTAGAGCGTGTTTGAGAAGTTTTTGGCAATAAAAAAAGGTGAAAAAA
>NZ_LIRE01000302.1 GCF_001402795.1 Pseudanabaena sp. 'Roaring Creek' | reverse complement strand
CATTTATAAGATTCTAAATAAATTCATATATAAGATTTAAAATAAAAATAATATATATAAAAAATAAGTACATATACCTTAATTAGATATATACACATACATATATACAAATTGATAGCTATCGCTATATATACCTACTCCCCACCCCCTACCCCCTCCCTTGGGAGGGGAATATATATAGGAATAGATATAAATAACTATTTAGGATGATAAGCAGTAATCACTATTTTTTTATCTCGCGAATAAACAGCTTCTACTTTCCCAAAAAACAAATGCTCAAAGTACACAAACCATCTATCACCTGAAGCGGTAGTGATATAGGTTTTGCGATATTGTGCATCTGTCATCATTTGCTCAAATTCTGAAGCAGGTAGGACTTTTATCCCTTTTAGGGTAATACCCCTAATTTTGTGCTTACCTAGCGTCACACGGTTAAATCCTTCAGTTCGTGTTCAGTATGATTTGTATCATCGATCTGACTAAACTCATCAAAGGGAGTATGCCAAGAAATGTAGTTAGACAACACAAAACCAAACCCTATAGAAGTAGGTACTAGATAAGGGTAGAAAAACTGGCTACCAGACTTGTTAACGTCTACTCCACCCAATCTAAGGGTAAAGTTGCCTAGCCAGAAATAAAAGCCTGTATAGCAAGCATCTAGGCTAAAGGTAAGAGATCTTTTTGCGTCCTGAGAAAAACTAAAATTCATCTTATTTTCATCCTTTCCTTGTCTACTCGTATATAAATTGTACTTTAAGTTAAAAAATTAACTTAATATTTTAAGTTAAAACGCTATTTATGTGGATAAAAGGCTAGATACGAAAATTTAACTAGTTTCATCTTTACCTCTATAACCTTGGTAGTGTTACGAGAAAGAGTGGCTACAGCGTGGATAGTCTTCATAAAAGACTCATGTTCAATGCCAAGTTCTTTAGCAATATCCCTAGAGTCAGCTACTAATGCCTGATTCTCAATGACTGAGATCTTGGAATAATCCTGTTTTAAACAGGAGAAATCATTGGGAGGGGGTAGTAGTTAGGAATCTTTGCTTTTATTAGCTTTATGTTCATCAACCATTTCTTGCACAACAGGTACTAGCGACACTGGCACTCGCATTACCACAGTTTTTTCTCCTGTACCCCTTCTAGCACCACCCCAATTGGGGTCATATTCTTTTTCTGTATCTTTTTTTGTAGCCATAGTAAAAACTCTATGAATTTAGGTTAATCATCTAAATTTATCTATATTTATTGACATACTATAACTTGATTGTTACATTCAAGTACACACAGCTACTTTAGATATATCGAAACACAAAAGAGCACCTAACCCAGTCATAGAGCCAAATACAGGTAAATGAGCTTTAATTAGCTCCCTATATGGCTACTTAGCTAATCACTTGATCCTAGATGTTTCTAACGCTTTAACTTAAAAGTTTAACTTAATTTTTTAAGTTAAAACACAAAAAATGAGCCAATCACCTTTTATTAACGGGTTAAGGAATTGCTAGTAACAACACCTTAACCCTAGATAACAAAACTAATCTACCTAGTCAATTAACTGCCATGAGTATACATCAACAAAAGTCGGCATTGGATTCTGTGTATGAGACTGAAAACTATCGATATTCTGGTACTAAGGGTGATCATCTTTATGGTGTTGGTAGATTAACCAAGCTATCCACTAAAGAGCAATTTGTTCTTAACCCTCAGAATCACTCATTAGCTGCTTGCACTTTAGCAGCTATCAAGTATACATTTGAAAGTCAGGCAGTCTCTATCATTTCTTGTCATGATCTTATGGATGACTATCTAGATGGTCTTTATCACCTTAGCCTTTACCAAGAGAGTAATTAATGCCAATGGCTAATGATGAGCTTTCAGTTCAAGTTATTAATGACGATTTACTAGGAATCGATTCTAGAGATATTGCTGCTGGTTTAGGGATTGAACACAAGAATTTTCTTGAGACTGTTCGCAATTATCAAAACAATATAGAGGATCGGTTTGGGGAGGTCGCGTTTCAAACGGAGGCTTCTCGCGGCAAGAATAACGCTACCTACCAAAAGAAGTTTGCACTTCTGAGTGAATCACAGGCGTATGCTGCTTGTACTCTTTCTCGCAATACGCCTAAAGTTGTAGACTTTAAGATGCGTTTAGTCGCTGCATTTAATCAAGCCAAAAACCGAATGCAATCGATGTTGCAAACGTCTTTACCATTACAGATAGAGTCGAGGATAGACTGCGAAGATGACCCAATTCAAGGCTATATGGCGTTACTGAGAGAAAAGACTAAATTAGTTAAATCTTTTGATGATGCTCTTAAGCTCCAATGTGATTTTGCTGACTTCTTGAATGAGTATAAGGCTATACAAGATGAAGAGAAGATTCTTAATGATAGGAAAGCGAGACTAAAGGCTAGCTTATCTTCTAGCACTACTAAACCTTCTGCTATTCCTATTTCAGATATCGATAAAGTCAGGCTCTCCGAATGCGTAACAGAGTATCTTAAGAACTCGACTGAGAAAAATCAACATTCCTTTAGAACGCCTAAAGGAAAGAGAACACTGGGTATATCTATATCGGCTATTGAAGAACACTGTAGAGATAAAGGATTATCGTGCAAACGTTCCGATTTAGAGGAAGTTTTGGTTAACACAGGCTTAACAGTAGACAGGAAGTTTAATCGATGGACTTATGTTTTCTGATCATTCTGTTCTATCTCTTTCTCTTTAACTTAAAATTTTTAAGTTAAACATTAAAATACCTACTAACTTAATTGCTAGTAGGTATTATTTTTTGATAATTCATATCTATTTATTCTTGATGTATTCAATATCTTTTTTTAATTCAGCTAGAAATATTTCTAACCTAGACATCTTGGCAAGTGTATCCCTATGTAATTCCCCTAAGGCTTGAGTATCCCGTCTATTTTGCTTGATAGCATTAGCTTGCGATCCGAACCCGTAAGCTATTCCTACTAAGCTGCTTAATAGCCCGAATATTTCTAAGATTGACATTACATTTATCCTGTATATTCACTCATGCTAATGGTTAATTGTTTTAAAGCTTTCCTGACATTTACTTCGATAAAATATGGCTCAAAGTCGACCATCTGGAAAACTTGAGAGCCTAAATAAATTGATCGATAATCAACGGTAACTATTTCACTATTATTTAAAGAAATCTTTTGGAGAATAGAGCCTACATACTGATTAGCTGTCACTTGGGTACTAGTGCATTTAATCTTTATCAACCTACTTCCAAAAGTAACAGGTGAAGTATCAAATTTAGGAATACCAGTATTGATAGCTCCAAAAGTATCAGAATTAAAGCTCTGAATGTACCGTAATACCCATTTAGAGTTATCTGTTATATCCACTATTCACTCCAAATAAATCAAAAAAAATAGCAGTGATAAACCATAGAGATCTACCACTGCTAACCGAATTAATTAGATGGCTTATTAGTGAAATATCCACCAATGAAATGAGAGAGCGCAGCAATAAACCCTAGATATTGTGGGTAAATGCCTTGTGCTGCAAGCAAAGCACTAATACCTGTGATTGTAGTAGTGGTAGTTGTGATGTTGTCAGAATTAATAACCATTGTTTTTTACTTGATTTGGTTGACAGGAAGTAATTGAATGAGTAGCGAACAAAAGCAGCAATCAGATTATCGAGAGCGAGAGCGTTGCCCGACCTCTACGGTATCGCAGGACAACCCTCCAATATCCATAGGGGTAGTTTCGATCGCCGCTTTAATGAGTTCGTATGCCTTGGATGGGACAACGACCTCACGATGCTTACGTCTAGCGCCATCCATACCACTTGCTACCAATCGTCTGAATGAACCTGATTTAATAAGCGCTCCTACTGGTGTTACTACATCCGCAGTTTTTGCTCTATCAGTTGCCGATGGCTCGTTAGCAGTAAAACTACCTGCGGTTGTCATTGCTGCGGGATAGTTGGCAGGATTAGCCTGAATGATGAAAGATACGGTAACCGTGTTAGTACCTGAACCAGTTGTAATTTCTAGATAAGTTTCTTTTAGACTGTTTGGAATTGCCATAGTTTTTGTGCTTCCTTTTATTTAATTAAGAACGAATAGAGCGATCGATAAACGAGAATTAACGAAGCTTGCGATAAGTTCGCAATGATGCAGACTTAATAGTTTTTGTACCGAAAGTACTGCCAATAAGCTTAGAAATACCGCCAAGTTTCTCGACAGAAACCTTGATATGCTTGCGACCTTTAGGAGTTAAACCAATCGATACCTGTGCAACTAAGCCAGATTTGGCTGCTTCACTTGCGGTGATAGTTGGATGAGCGCTAATGTCAGCTTCAGTAGCTTCAACTAGTCCTACTTCTGTAGCGATACCGTCATATGCTTCTGGTAATTCTAAAAGAGCGCTTTTAGCACCTGATGTGATTTTATAAAGCTTGTTAGCCATATTTGTTGCCGTCATCAATATGAGTTATTTGATGCAGTAAACCTAGCCTATTAAATCGTTATGGGTAAATGAAAATTTTTAAATTATTCCAGTCGTACAGACTTAGGAATGTAATACATTCCTAGATTTTGCCATCATGTCTTAAGTGCCTAAAAAATAGCCATATAAAGGGCTTAAAGCTTGATCATTTACCCGATAAAAATAGGTGTGCTTTCATTGGTTTCATTGCCCATACTTGTTAATGCCTAATTTCATTGATATGAATTACGTTTTAAGTTAAAAAATTAACTTAAACCTTTAAGTTAAACTGCAATTTATATCAATGAAATTAGGCATGATAAACCTATTAATTAAAAAAACACGAAATCATGACAGCTTTTAATGCATCGACAGACCTACCAACTGGTACAGGGAGAACAATCGATACAGTCGAGAAACTACTCTTGTGGGCGGCTGAAATCCTGTTGGTTAACAACCCTACCGATAAGTATGTACGGGTAGCAGGCGCAGCATCAGAAAACACAGTACAAATCACATCAGGAACGGATGCCGATAATACGGTGCGTATTCAATGTTCGGTTACTTTTAAATACGACTTAACTCAATTAGGCGGCAGTAGTGCCGACTGGTATCGGGCTAGCACATTGAATACAGCACCTATACCCGCAGTATTCAAGGGCTAATACGTAAGCAGAAACAGGCAATAGGACATCACATATGGGATTGCAATATACAAATCCTCCATTACAGCCATATGGACAAGGGATGTTCAATCGTCCTCCGACCGTTCCGCTTCAAACTCCGACGGAAGTGCTATATACGCCGCCAGAAGTACCCCCTGTCCAAGCTATCGGCTGCGCTGTAGCAAGTTTCTTGTTGCCTGTTTCTGCGTTTTTGGGTGCATTTCTAGCTTATCCACAAGCCGCAGGAGATCCGAACGAGACGAAAAACCTCAAACAACCTGTGTATTCACCTAGTGGCGGAAACAAAGCATCGGAAATCGTATACACCGTAGGCTTGTATGTAACAGATTTTCCGTATGGTTGCGATGCAGGATTGTATGAACTGTTTTATGATTATGGGCTCACATACGATTCGCTTCCATCAGTATCTTTTGAATTGATAAGCTCGTATACATCTTGCGGGGGTACGACTGGCAGTATTAGAAAATTCATCGCAAATGGTGCGGATACTGGCTACAGACCTCAAGGGATTTCGATGTCTCTTATACCGATTGGGTACAAGAAGGGCGGAGACAAGCCAACAGGATTTCATGGATGGCAAAAGGTAGGGAATGGCGGTGCGATTCCTCCTAACCCAGTGATTCCTACAAATGACGCTTATCAAAGCGGTATTCGGATTGGAGAAACTTTAAACGACCTGCAAAGGCAATCTTTAGCAGACAATAATACAGCGTTAGTTAATGCTTTTAAGGCAGCTAATGCAGCATTTGCTAAGGGTTTGAAAAATCCCGAGAATCCTAAAGACAAGCTACCTAAACCTACAGATAACCCTCTACCTACACCTACACCTACACCTACACCTAAGACGGGTTTAGCCAATGCTCCTAAACCGCTTGAGCCCGAATTACCTAACCCGCTTAACCCTTCATCTCCTGCTAATCCTTCTATTGAACAACAACTAGCTTATATTGGCTCTCTCTTAGCAGTGGTAAAAGTCAACACTGATAACATTAATCAAAACACTACGGCATCCGTACAACAGGCGAATGCTAAAGCGGGTACTTGTGAAGCAATGAAGAGTGATACCTGTACCCTACCTTTAACCAACAAAATCAGTAATGCTGTAGCTAATAATCCTAATATTGCAAGCGACACAAAACTAAATACTATTATTCGGAATCAAGTAGCGCAAGACGGTGTATTAGCAGGAATAGCAGCACAAATAGCAGAATTGAGAGCGACTATGCTTTCTAATTTTGCTACAGCTTTTACTTTCTTTAAAAATCAAGTGATTGATAGAGCGGTTAATATGCTTAATTTGGCTCTAAACATTCATAATGCATTGATGCTAAGTGAAACAGTAGGTAAGACTTTGGGCGGTATTCTTGACGCTGTAATCAGCCTTACACCATTGCAGTTTACCGACGCTACTACTGGAGCTAGAACAACAGCTACCAGTGCATTAGGACAGAATGCAAGCGCTTTAATTATCAATATTATTGGGGTAGATAATTATGCAAAATTAAAAGAAGATTTGGCTATCAGCAATAGAATTATTAAATCATCTACTAACCTATTCAATGGACTACAAAGGATATTAAATAGCCAATCGAAACAAGCTCAAAAAACAGGGGTAGATGTTAGCAATATCGGCAATGCATTACTTGCTAATGATGTAGTAAACAAGAATAGTTATCCTAAAATGGCTAATTCACAGGAAGCTAATAGCGCTTTACCTGCGGATGATGCTGACATTATTTCTGGTAAAGTTGGCATCATCAAACAAGGCATTGCAGGACTCAACCAAATCACTAGAGCGATTAAATCTAATGTTTCCCAAATCAAAGGTATACAGCGTAATTTCAGCGCTGTAACTGATTTGATTAATGGCGAAAGTAAGACTAGAAAACAGATTACTTTACAGTCTCAAAATGATGCTAAACGCAAGGCTAAATTTAAGTTTTTATCGATCAAGCAAATTAAGGCTAAATCTAAGTAATTCGCCTGATGTGACATTATATAGACTTTAACTTAAAGAATTAACTTAATAATTTAATTTAAACCGTAATAAATGTCAGAGTAAATCTAAAACAAGAAATAAATATAAAAATATAAATATATAAATATATGCCAGATACCCCTATAGATCCTGTAGCTATTCCAGATTTGCCCTCTAGCACTGCTACAGAAACAATTACCCCTGATTCTCCTATAACAAATACCGATAATTCGGGCTTAAATGTGCCTGACCCAAATATCGAGAAAAAGACTATTAGTTTAGGAGTAACAACAGCTAGGATTCAAAATTTAGTGCTATCTGATTTCCTTAAACCAGATAGTCAGGATAATGCAGAATTAACCAACACCAAAAACGAATTAATACAGCAACTAACAATTGACACTGAAATCGACAATTGCCAAACCCGCATCGAAAAACAATTAAATTTATTCTTTTTACAAGGTTTTAGCAATTTAGCTACCGTATATGGAATACCTGCCGAAATATACGATGAGAATGTACAGTATAAACCTCACCTAATCATCAAGTTTAAGGAGAAAGTCATTAACCCTGACGATATACCATTTAGGATTTATAAGCTAGAAAAAGAAATTAGTTTTAGGTATATGGATGAAACCAAAACACCTAAAAATCAGGCTGATTTAAATGATTTGACACAAAAGATATTAGCTGCTTTTGCATTGCCTTTTAAATGGGTAGTATCTCCTACTGATACATACCATTACAGGGATAAAGCTAACGGCTATAGGCTAAGTATTGATGCTTCAAATGATTTAGCTTTAGAGATTATTAATAAAATTATTTCATTCAAGGATGATACTTTTGACGAACAATTTTTAGGGCATAGTATCCACGGTAAATCTACACCTAAAAAAGCTACTTATTTTGGTAATGAAATTGACTTACCATTTAGGGGAAGATATGGCGATGTGTACCTATATCAAGCTACATACAATCAGCATGGAATTAAGCCTAAAACCTTAATCGATGGGTTTACAATGGTAAATGATTTGTGATTTATAGCAAATAAAATAGATAAAAATATGCCAACACAACCAACACTTACAGACACTCAAGCTAGACAAATTATCTATAGTTTGTGTGAACATTATCAACAAAATAGCAATGATAGTCAGTACCTAGAATTAGCTCATACTATGGCTTATACTGATTTTCTTTTGGCTTATTTTGAAGGAGTAATTCAGGCTTTAGGGATTGTTTATCCTATTCCTTAAGCTATTCCTTAATTTCATATATTCATAATAAAAATATCCCTATTTGTCCTTAGTTGGATTTAATAGGGATATTTTTTATACTTTAAGTTAAAATATTAACTTAATATTTTAACTTAAACCTTAGAACATATCAGGCATCACAGGCTTATTAACTATATGAGCATAGTGCTTTTGCAAAGTAGCAATACCTGATTTAGTACCATGTGTAATGCTTGCAAGCTGAACAAAATCAGGATTCTCATTTAGGAAATGACTACAGAATGTATGTCTACAGTTATAAGGTTTTCTATAAGGTACTTTTGCTAGCTGTAGGGCTTTAACCCATTGCCTAGCCCTAAAGGTTCGGATATCGATAAACTTGCCCTCTACGGTAGGGAATACTAGATCTGTATCCGTATCCGTACCTGTACGAAATTTTTTATTGATTCTGTCGCCATTGATAGATGCCAGAAGCATCCCTACTTTCTTGCTCATGGGTATGGTTCGGATTACATGAGTTTTGGTATCCTTAGCAGCTTTTGATCCGTCCTGTGTAATAGCTAAAGCTTCACAGATTGTTATCTGCTTATTCTCAAAATCAACATCTTGCCATCTTAAGGCTGTAGCCTCATTAGGTCTGCATCCAGTGCTGAACAGGAATTTCATAAACCCAGTGTAATGAGGGAAATTATCCTCAAAACTTTGGATGATTGCTTTAATTTCATCCTTAGAGAATGGTTTCTCACTTTTGATAGCTGATTCCTTTAATTTGGGAATATCAGCAAAGTATGGACAGATAGGCTTGAGTGATGTGAGATGCCTATTGATAGTTCGACTATTCCCATTACTTTCTCCTTGTAGCCAATTCCAGAACTTTAAGGCATCATCCTTAGATTTGATAGGCTTACCGTACCTAATCAAAAAGTTTTTGGTTTGGTGTAAGTTGCGATCGCGAAATACCTTGTTAGATAGTTTGTCGTCTACCAGTGCTAAGCAATCTACAGCTTTAGTATTTTGCTCATGGTGACTAGCTACTTTAGCTAATGGGTGATAAGCCTCAAATAGCTCATCATTGTTTTTGGCTGTAAACCTCCCTAGCTTGATATCGTTATCAATGGCATCACAAATCGATTGGGCTTGTCGGAAACATTTAGTATCTTCGTACCTACCCAATTTACTCATTGAGTAGGAATATGAGAATTTTCTAAATCTAATTTGGATAGTTCCATTGTTATTTGATGGTTGCATAGTAAGTGTTGCTCATAGAAGTTAATGAGCTAATCACTAGATTTGCTTATTATTTGCTTAATTACTTACTATGTAATCTGGAAACTATCGGAATGTTGGGATTTGAACCCAAGACCCCCACTACCCCAAAGTGGTGCGCTACCAAGCTGCGCTACATCCCGTTGCGTTTTTGACGCTTTCCTACTATATCACAATGATTTGCGGATTTTGCAACTAGAAAAAATTTTTTAACATGAGTTCGGGATAATTTGAAACGGGATTTGATAAAGGGTTTGCTTACCCCGAACTGACCTTATTTACCCATGTTGCGCTTGAGACGCTCTAGCTCCTCATCCATTTCCCATTTACGGAAGGTCTCTTCGAGTTTATCGTTAGGATCGCGAAAGGGAGGAGTATAGAGATTATCCCAATTGAGAGGCGTACTACTTGGAGATTTTGCTTTAGCCGTCTTAGCCGCTTCAGCAATCTTGACTTGCACTTCTTTGCGCCTTTCTTGGATCTGCACTTGGAGTGATTGACTATCGATCGCGCGTTTTTTTACAAGTTCCATCTGCGCCCAGATTTGATTGCCTTGTCGTAACAAAGCCGCCTCCCTTTCTTTTGCGGCGCTAGCTAGATCGGGACGGTCAAATGACTGCGCCTTCACGGTGCGATCGTGCCAAACCCTAATTTCTTCAGCAATTTCTAAAATTCGATCTTGGAGATTTTTCTCCTCTTGCTTGGAACTAACGATTAATTTGGCAATTTCTTCTTCTTGCTGCCGTAACTTATCTTCAAGGATTTGCAACTCAATCTGAGGATTACTACGAATAAATTCCTCTAAGCGGGTCTCTAAAAAACGGGATATATCCTCTATTAGCCCCATATACTATCCTCAGATGTTGTTTAAAAAGTTAAGGTTAAAGTAAAGCGAGTCTATAGATGATCTATAGATAGTCTATAGATTAAGTCGCTCCATAACTAGCAATCATTTTAACACCTAGAACTTTTGACCAACAAATACGGTTTTACTCTCCTTACCGCGTTTAATTGTGATTTCTTGCTGACTTACTCGCGATACATACCAGCCCGTATTACTAATCGCTTTACCGAGTCCGATCGATTGTACCGAACCATTCATATCAAACATCGCCGTAGAGCGATCGCCTAAATCAAGTACTCCAATTAACGTGTAGGAGGGAGCAGGAGCTGCTGCTACAGTGTTGGACGAGACTTGAGTTGATGGTGTTCGGGTATTGGGAGAGCTATTGGTGACATCAATGGTGTTGCCTGCTGTCGCAGGGGGCAAGGCAAGAGGCGATGGGAGATTATTGCCACCATTTACCGTCGGTGGTTGGTACACGGGCACGTACATTGGTTGCTGCATCCCATTAGCAAAGGGATTATTTGCCCCAACTGGTAAGGGCATGGTGCTGATGAGGGGGGCTGTCATGAGCGGTAGATTGCTACCAAGGGCATTGTTCGGACTAGCGATCGCCCGATTTTTATCGGTCACTTCTGCTAGCATCCGCTTAATTTCTTCGCCAAAGTTCTTGTTATCGGCATTCTCCTTAGAGTTAGCGACTTGAGTGACGATCGCCGATTGTCTACCCAGCCAAATGCCATGATTAATCGTCCACATTACTGCTGCTAGCAATGCCGAACTACAGGCAAACACCAACAACAGGCGATCGAGTAGGTTAGATTTTGGGGTTTCTGGAGGTGGCGCGATCGGGGGTAGATTGCTGCTGGGCTCTGGATTGCGCATGATGTAAGGCTGAATCCAGAGAACATCCTGTTTGGAAATTGGTGGCAAGGAAATATCCGCAACGTTAAGTTTGGTAATGCTAACGGTATCTTTTGATGTCGATATCTCTCTTTCGGAAGAATCCATTTTGGCAATGGCAACTATGTCGGAGCCAGATGAACGAGCGGAGGAATAGGGGGCGGAGTTGGTATGTGTTTTTGAGGATCTTGTGGGCGAACTTTTTTGCTTAAGCGATCGCTGCTTTGCGTAATCAACGTGGAGGGTAGACTCTACTTCTCCAAATAGATCGTCCATTAAGTTATCAACGTTGTCTGTATAGGCATCAACGTCTTGAGTTACGTAAAACTGGTTTTTATTATCTGTATTTTGCATCATATGCCAACCCTATTCACTCCATTAACCAAGCACTCGTGAGAATACCCAAACTTATTAATCAAAATTAATCAAATTATTTTGTGTCGATATCCTAATCTAAGCCACAATACTTTGAACTTGTCTCAGAACAAACAAGAAAAAAATAATACTGGTAAGTGATACCACAGATTGCTTCTTAATGCCACAATTTTTTGTCAGATCTCAAAATCAGATTGTCAGATCGATTTGTCAGATGGGATTGTAAGATGGGGCTGTAACCTATAGCTGCCGCCAACTGTATCAGGACATAAAACCCCAAAGAGAGTTGCCGCGCGGAGCGCGGCAACTCTCTTTGGGGTTTTGATTCTGGGTTTTCATTATGCCCAGCTACTTAGTTAGATGCGTACTAGATCGGGATAGATAGTCAAAATCTCATCGGTGGTTAGGGTGTATTCTTCAGACTGAGGCTCCCATAGCACTTCTACCGCTAAGAGATTATCCGCAGGAATAGAGCCGATCGCCGAAAGAGAGGCTTGTAAATCTGAGGACGAGCGTAAAGTTGGCAATTTGGCGAGGGTTTCACCAGCAGTAGCAATTAGGATGGTTACCACAATATATTCGCTAGGATCTTCAATGCTGAGCTTCCCTTCGCTGGGTAAAGAGGGGGCAGCAGCTTTGCCTTGAAGGATACGACCGCTCACATTACTTAATACTTCCGCATTGAGTTTGCTCCGTTCGGACATTACTAATCCGTTAAATTTCTGTTCGGCAAGGGCAAACTGGGTATTTTCACTGGCACTGCTGACATAGACCCAATATTCAGGATGACGCATCAGGGAAATCGCCGTTTCACGGGTGACGGTTGCCAACCCTTCTACCGAGGAGGTGTCTGACTCAAGGGCTAGACGGGTTAGCTCCTGTTGCAGCGATCTCGCTGAGGACAGGAGCCCTACCTGAATTTTGGCTACGGTTACCTTATTATCAGTACCTGTAATCCCTTCGCCATCACCGCGACCCCGAAATGCTTGGAGGACAGCGCCTGCAACGATCACTAATAACAGGATCGAAAATAGCCCGCCGCCGCCGCCGCCAAAAAACATCGGTAGGAAGAAAAATCCACCGCCGCCACCGATGGGGGAATAGGATCTGCTATTGGAATAAGAGCTACGGTTGCTATAGCCAGAGTTGGAGGGGATCGAACGGCTAGGCGCAGACCTAAAGGCACTACCACCCATTCTGCCCCCCGATCGCTTAGCAAGAGCTTCGTGGGTGTTGCCAAATAAGACCATAGCCACTAGTAAAAGGGCGACAAGCGATCGCACTGAGCGCTTGGCGATCGCCTTAGCTGTTTGGATAAATTCTGAGCTAAAAAATTTCATAGGACAAAAGATAGGACTCAAATATTAATCAAAAATATTGCTTTGTGATAAATGTTCTCCCTCAATTCTAGCTCTATAGCAACGTAAGGTTTGCCTAGGGCATAAAACCGCAAAGACGAGTGACGGCGCGAAGCTCCGTCACTTGTCTTTAGATAAGTAGCTGGGCATAAAACCCAGAATCAAAACCTGTAGCGCACGCGCAGCGTGCGCTACAGGTTTTGATTCTTTATATTTAATTGCATCTAGCTACTTAGTCAAGGTTTGACAACCAATCCATGACCCGATCACCCAGCGATACACCGTCAAGGCGATCGATCTCGCGTACCCCTGTGGGGCTAGTAACATTGACTTCCGTGAGGTAGCCCCCAATTACATCGATACCTACAAACATTAAACCGTCACGCTTCAGGACGGGGGCGAGTTGGGTACAGATTTCCCGTTCGCGATCGGTAATATTGACCTGAACGGCACTGCCACCCGCCGCCATATTGCCACGAAACTCACCTGACTGGGGGACGCGATTGACTGCGCCAATGGGTTCGCCATCTAGCAAAATAATCCGTTTATCACCCTTTTGAGCATCGGGGAGATATTCCTGCACCATCACAGGAGTTTTACCGATATTAGTACTGATTTCGATCAGGGAGTTGATATTGCGATCGCCTACTTCTAAAAATAAAATTCCCTCACCACCTTTGCCACCCAAGGGCTTCATCACCGCCTTGCCTTCGGCGGCAACAAAGTCGCGAATTGTACTTTTATCTGCTGTGACAATGGTTCTGGGAATTGCACCTGTAAATTGCAAGGCATACATTTTTTCATTAGCGGCGCGAATGCCCTGCGGTGAGTTGAGGACTTTGGTTTTGTGCCCATCCACGTAGTCCAGAATATAGGTTGCGTAAAGGTATTCTGTCGTTACAGGAGGATCGGGGCGCATCCAGACAAATTGCATATTTTCTAGAGGCTGAAAATTGCCCTTGTCAGTCTCATACCAAGGATTGGGGATTTGCCACTTACCATCGATGAGGGGAATGGGGTGGATTTTGATTGGTTGCAGCAAAGCCCATGCTTTACCATCCCTCACGCTAAGAGTATTCATATTGGTAATAAATACTTCATAACCTTTGCGACAAGCCGCTTCCATGAGCGCAACGCTAGTGTCATGGGCGGGATCGAGCTTCGCGATCGGATCGATAATAAAGGCGAGTTTCATAGGATTTTATTATTTTTTTCAGAGCTTAATTCAGAGCTTTAAGTAGCTGGGCATAATTAAAAACCAAACTATAAACCTGTAGCGCACGCGCAGCATGAGCTACAGGTTTATGGTGCCTAGCTAATTATTGTGGAAACCAGTCGTAAAACCTTGGGAATTTCCTCTGTCTCAGGAGCAAATTCTAGCTGAGTTTCTTGAGTGGGTAAATATCCAGATTCCGCAAAGGAGATTAACATTCTTTGCAGGGCAAACCATACCTCTGACTCAAATTCCCAATCGTAACGGGAATTTGCACGACCTGCGATCGATCGCAAAGCCCAAAAGTAACTATTACGAACAATCGAACCTTGCTTGTTATACTTTGGCACATCCTCACGATGAATAAAGAGTACTTCGTTTTCAATCTTGACTCGCATTTTAGCTACTTACTTAGAAACTTGTAATTATACCCAAGCTCAAAATGGCGTAGCCATTTTGAGCTTGGAAAACCCTTACTGGGTTTGTTTTTTAATTCACAAAAGTGTTGTCACACTTTCGTGAATTGGTATTAGAAACTCGTAATACCAATTCCCAAAATGCCAATTCCCAAAATGGCAACGCCATTTTGGGAATCTCAAAACCTTACTGGGTTTGTT
>NZ_LIRE01000719.1 GCF_001402795.1 Pseudanabaena sp. 'Roaring Creek' | reverse complement strand
CTTCTAAATTAAGGTGGCAGGTATATCTGTCTGCATTTCAAGGGTTAGATCCCCCTCAATCCCCCTTAAAAAGGGGGAAGAAGAAAATTCTCCCCCCTTTTTAAGGGGGGCTGGGGGGGATCTAGACAATTCTTAAATGGGGTCAAGGGGAATTGAGGGGGATCTAGACAATTCTTAAATGGGTTCTAAGAATATGTTTATTTGAAGGCGCTGGGAATTGGTTGCAATTCATTCGCGGACGATCGCAAACTAGCTCACCATTATTTAGAGATAGTGGTAAGACATTTTTGATCGAGAATTCCACTGGAATTTTGCGAACAATCAGTATGATGCCCATCAACTTTCTTATCTGCGGCATCCTGCCTTGGCGCTTTGTAGGTGTTTGTTGACAAGAAAGCGTTGGTAATCGTGATGGGATTGGATGTAACGGGAGCCTTGGAGGCGATCGCGCCGCTAATCGTAAAAGTGCCTAGACTAGTTGGCAAGGATTGCAAACTCGCGATGCCTGAGGCATCGGTAGTGGTGGTGTAGGATGTCGTTTCTCCTGAAGAAGAAGTAACGGTAACCGTGATGGGAATATTCGGAATTGGCGTATTGGAATTGTTTTCCGTAAGCTGAAAGCCATTGTTGCCGTTTACAGGCGAGATGGTATAGCCCTGAATTTCTACTGCGCCGATGTCAACCGTTCCTCCCACAATGCGGCTGTAGCCTCTTTGGTCTGTGGTTGCGGTTACATTATTTCCTGCATTGATGACGGGGCTAGTGGGCTTAGGTAATTGGGTTTGTGTACTGCCGCCATAGTTGCTGAGGGGTAAAAGTTGCGGATCGAGGCGGTTGCTGGCATTGCCCAAGAGTGTGCTGGTCGTGAAGCCCGTACTGCCTGTAGTATCACCGATGAGATTGTTGCCATTATCGACAAACGCGCCCCATACATCGGGGCTAAGCGTTCCCGTTCCTGAATTATTTTTGGTATCGAAGTTGGCGGCGACGATCGTATTGGCAAGGCTGACCGTGCCAAAGTAGTTGAGGATACCACCACCAGTATTGTAAAGTTGAGCAGTTGATGAATTGGCTGAGTTATTGCTAATCGTACTGCTGTTAACTGTTAACGTACCGCCAACATTAAAGATAGCACCACCGCCAAATACAGCAGAATTGCCAGACAGAGTGCTATTGATTATTGATGCTGTGCCATACATGAAAATAGCCCCACCATAAAAACCAGCAGAATTGCCAGACAGGGTACTGTTAGTAATATCCAAGGTGGAACCATTGTTGTAAATAGCCCCACCATAACCACCCGTAGAATTGCCAGCTAGGGTACTATTGCTGATGGATGTTGGGGCAAAGACGTAAATAGCCCCAGCACCAGATTGACCATAATTACCAGACAGGGTGCTATTGCTAATATTTAGTGCGCCACCTTGAGCAACAATCGCACCACCCACATCAGCATTATTGCCAGACAGGGTGCTGTTGGTAATATTTAGTATGGTGTTAACGCTGTAAATAGCACCGCCAAGAGTAGCATTATTGCCAGACAGATTGCTGTTGCTAATATTTACCGTGCCCCCATTGCTTAAAATAGCCCCACCATTTTGAGCAAAATTGCCATTCAGGTAACTGTTGCTAATATTTATCGTGCCACCATTGCTGAAAATAGCAGCACCTCCATTAGACTTGCCATTCTGAATAGTCAAATCGTTGAAGGAGACAGTAGGAGAACCAGTGATGGAGAAAATTCCGTTGTTTCCATTTAAACTCCCATCAATAACCGTATTTGTCTTGCCATTTCCATTAATCGCGAGGCTGTTAGCAATGTTAAGCCCGCCGCTGGTCAGGTAAATGATCTGTCCATTGATGTTAGGTGCAAAGGCGATCGCGTCGCCATTCAAGGCGGTCGCAATTGCATCGCGTAGCGACCCCGTGCCGCTATCACTCACATTCGTTACCGTATTTGTTGCCAACGCATATTGGTAGACATTTGTTGCCTTACTATCAAAGGCGATCGCGGCTGGGCTTCCGCCTGTCTGATATTCCAAATTCCAGTTGCCGCCTGAGGCAGCACTTCCCGTGCGATCGCTGGAAGCGGCAACCTCATGCCCTGTCAATCCTTTAATCGACTGCACAAAAGCGGCTCCATCCTGTCCTTTGGCAAGGTTACAGGCATAGAGCAACACGATCGCGGATGGCGAGAGCGCTTTGCCCCATGATTGCAGTTCGGCGGCATAGTTGGCGATGTCGCTGCTGTTCACAAAGTCTTTGCCGAGCCAGAAGTTCCCTGCATTGCCTTCCGATACGATATGCAGGCTATTCGCTCCCGTGATGCTGGCAAGGGTATCCGTCACTTGCTGGATGCCTTGACTGCTGGCGATGACGCTGATTCTGCTTCCGCCTTTGGTTCCATCAATGAGGGTTTGGTAGTCTTTGACAGCACTATCGATAAATACGACGTTCCATCCCTGCTGGATATTAGGGGCGTTTAGGTTCGCTTGGCTGCTGTCATAGCGATCGGCGAGTAGGTCTATTCCTTTGGCGCTTAGATTTCCGCTGATCGCGGCACTTCCCGCTTGAGTCGGTGCGTTGATTGCCGATCCTGTTAGCAATTGCGATAGATCCAATCCTTCAATCGGTCTGCTGTTCCCTACGGTTTGTTGGTCGGCGATGGGTAAATCCAGACTCAACAAACTTCCTTCGGGAGTGATCTTTACGTATTTTCCATCGGGGGTGGCGGTGATGTTAATTTTGCCATTGGGAGCCTCTATCGTTCCTGTGTTAATTACGATTCCTCCCGCGAGGGTGATGCTGTTCCCATTCCCTACGGTGAGGTTCCCTTGATTGACGATCGCTCCTTTTGTCTCTCCCGTGGGGATGGGAGTAGAGCTACCCGTAAAGGCGAAGGCGTTGGGTGTTCCGACGAGAGTTTTGATCTCTGCGAGGCTGCTATTAATCCCGAACCATCCATTCCCAACCTGAATCCCTGTGGCGGTGCTGGCGGTGAAGGCGGCAGGGACGTTTAGACTCGCGTTTGCTCCGAAGACGATGCCCGATGGGTTAATGATATAGAGGTTGGCGTTACTTCCTGTTACTTGGATCAGTCCGTTAATTATCGATGGGTTCCCACCTACGACTCGACTCAGGATATTTTGGACACTCGGTTGGCTGATGAAGTTGGCGATTTGTCCTTGGCTTAAGCCGAATTCTTGGAAGCTATGAAAGAGGTTGGCTCCCGCTTGCGTTCCCCCTGTTATGTCAATCGTTTTCCCATTGGGCAGGACTAATGTTCCCGTTCCATCTGCTGCGGGGACAATTCCCTGTGCCTTCGTGGGGGCTGCGCTGAAAATCTGAACTGTAGCAGTAGCGATCGCTAGGATGGCTCCTCTCTTTAAGACCTCGATCAAGAATTTCATGGGCTTATATATTGAGAATCTATATTCTTAAGTCTATAGACTACTATAAAATTTTAATATAAATCCTGATATTTAAGTGGCTGGGTATAGCTAAAAGCCATATATAAGCCAAAGTGCTTACTGTATATACAGTAAAGGTTTTATGGTTGCAATTGATAAATTTGGTAAAATCAATAGGACATATATCATTAATATGTCAACAAAATTTTATATATTAACAATAGTTAAGGTCATTTAGACTCCAGTAAAGCTCCATTATCTTAATAGGATTTAATACTATTAAGTAGCTAGGCATAAGTAACCTTAAAACCTAGAAGAGCGTACCGTCCGCGTAGCGGGCAGTACGCTCTTCTAGGTTTGGTTTTTTAATTATGCTTAACCGCTTAAATTGGTTGGTACTATATAGCTGCCGCCAACCGTATCAGGACATAAAACCCCAAAGAGAGTTGCCGCGCGGAGCGCGGCAACTCTCTTTGGGGTTTTGATTTTGTCCTATAGCTATCGCCAAATGTACTAGGACATAAACCCCAAGAATTGAGTGGCGGCGCTTCGCGCCGCCACTCAATTCTTGGGGTTTGATTTGTCCTAATTCAAGTGAATGTAGCTATAACAAAACTGGCGGCAGCTATAGCTCAAAAAAACTGGCTCAAAAAACTGGCTAGGACTATAAGGTTTGAGATAAAGTAGAAGATAGGTGGCTTCTACATTGTGTTGTTAAATCTCAAGGAGCATAAACCGATGAAATTATTAATAGCAGCGATCGCTTCTCTCGGAGCAATGGGGACATGGGTATCCTCAGCCATGGCAGATGTATCGATCAATATTAGGCTGGGAGCGAGTCCTTCCTATCATTCTCATACCTATTATTCTGGCTACAACTCTGTTCCCTATTATCAAGAACGCTACGAATACCATAATTGGCATAATAATGGGTCAGTTATTGTCAAAGAAGTCTATCCTTCGTCCCCTTCTTACTACGGTAATTCTTGGAATAGGATTAATTCTCCCACGGTAATTTATAGTAACCGTGCCAATGGTTACGGACTGCCATGTAACAACGATCGAGGAGAGCAATACATCATCGAGAAGAGAATCATTCGTGTCAGATAAACGCAAAAAAGAGGGAGACGCAATGCATCTCCCTCTTTTTTGTAACAAACTCGAAATATCGACTATACCAAGCTAAGAAACGGCGTAGCCATTTCTTAACGTCAGTTCGGGTTAAGCTGGTAAATTCCAAAATCCCAAAAGCAAAAGCCTTGCGGAGCAAGGCTTTTGCTTTTGGGATTTGAGAAAGGGTTGGCTACGCAAACCCTTTCTCAAATCTCGTTTCAAATTATCCCGAAATCACGTTTGATACCAATTCCCAAAATGGCAACGCCATTTTGGGAATCTCAAAACCTTACTGGGTTTGATGTTTAATTCACAAAAGTGTTGTCACACTTTCGTGAATTGGTATGATTAGGTGGGTTGTTTGAGATTTTCAGCACCTTTAGTGATCGCGATCGACTCAATGCGATCGCCGACTTGAATTTTCTCAACTAGTTCCATACCTTCGGTCACGTAGCCAAATACCGCATAGGAACCATCGAGGAAATAAATATCATCGAGGGCAAAATAAAACTGACAGGATGCGGAATTAGGAAACTGAGATCTTGCCATCGCGATCGCGCCCTTATTGTGGCGCAATTTGGGCTTTTTGGTAGGGGGTAAAACTTCACCATAGACAGGCTGTTTCGCCCCATCAGGCAAAATTTCTAAGGGAATATAACGGGGCTGAGATGAGGCGGGATCGATAAAATTACCCGTACCATTCCCAAGGGGATCGCCACCTTGAACCACAAAGGGGGTTGGCTCCTTAACTACCCGATGGAAATTCAAACCGTTATAGACTCCACGTTTGACCAGATCGATAAAATTCCCTGCGGTCACTGGGGCATTATCACCATCAATGTCAATTTTAACGATTCCAGATTTTAGTTTTAACTCTACTGTGGCTGTTCCCTTGAGCTGGACATACTTAGCGATGGCAGGATCCCCTGAGCTATCCGCAGGCTTAGGAGAAGCGGATGAATCCGTATTGCTAGCCGAAGGTGATGCCGACTTGGGAGCGCTACTAGCTGTGGTACTAGAAGGGGTGCTAGAAGATGAGGTCTGAGAAGAAGTAGCAGAAACACCACTACTGCTGCTACAACCAGTGATTAATAAACTTGCTGCTAAAAAACAACTAAGGAGCCAACGTAACATTTTTATCCCTTGAATAATTTTGATAAGGTTTTAGTAAGGTTTTACAGCGCTTTGCACTCAAACCCAAACCAAGGAAATTTTTGAAAACGTTGCGAAGCAACGTTTTCAAAAATTTCCTTGTGATTCGTTTGATCGATAATCGCTGTAATAGGAATTAGGCATAATAAAAAACCTAGAGTCAAGTCAAGAGCCTGTGGCGCACGCTGCGCCACAGGCTCTTGGGTTTTATAAACCTTCTAAAGGTACAGACAAAAACTTAGCAATCTCGGCAGCTCGATCTTCGAGGGCAGCCAAAGCAATTGGTTGACCTACTTCTGATAGGGGGAGATCGCCTTTGCCCTTTACCCGCAAATATAGCGATCGCTTTGGGCTTAGCCCATTACGAATTTCGACACGAACTGCTTGGACATCAGCGATCTTGTAAGTAAATTCAATATTTTTATTCTTACTGCGCCCGCGCCGAAAAATTTTCACTTTGCCAGTATTGCGATCGAACTCGTTGTAGCCACTGCCATAATCGATCGCCATCACGTATAGCAGATATAGCTCCAGCAAAGTTCCAGCGACCCCATAAAAGGAAAGCGCCAGACCTTGGGGCACAAATTCTAATTGCAGTGGTTCGGAAATAGGCAATAAGTTAATTTTTAAAAAACTAGATAAACCTGCGAGCAAAAATCCCGACGCACCTATGGCAACAATAACCGCAAAGCCATAGTTACTAAAGCGTCGTGACCCAACAATGTCATATCGCAGAACATTGGATTGAGATTGTGTAGTTACCATCGGTTGAAATAATATTGCAAAATTACTAGGGAAAACAACAGTATATAGCGGCTTGCAGCCTCTAGCATAGCGAATGTATATCTGCCACCAAAATAGTGTTGCCGCGTGGAGCGCGGCAACACTATTTTGTACAAACTAAAGCCCGTAAAGTTGCGCCCCGCAGGGGCGCAACTTTACGGGCTTTGGTAATTTATTTCGCATAAGTACTTTCGCATAAGTACTTATGGATAGAAGTCGATCGCGATCGCGATCGGGCGATAGGTTATGATGCAAAAGATTTGCTAAAGAAATAATGCGTAGAGTATCTTGCATAATATCGAGTAACTCAAGTCACTTACCGTCAATTACACCTCCAAATTAATCGTGAAAAAATCACTCAATTATTCCTTAAAGCAAAGTATCCTTGCCGCGATCGCTGTTAGTTGTGTTGCGGTCGTGTCATCCTGCCAGCAACCCCCTGCACCAACCGCAACTGAAACAAAATCGGCTGCATCGGCATCTCCTTCTGCATCGGCATCTCCCTCCGCGTCAGCATCTCCCTCCGCATCGGCATCTCCCTCCGCAAAGCCCACCGAATCATCATCAAATAAAACCCCTGCTAGCCTTGATAAAATTGCTGGGGAATATAACGTAGTTTTAGATCCTAAAGTTTTGGCTGAAGCTGAAAAAGAAGGCGTTAAGTCTGTAACAGGTAAATGGACGATCAAGCCTGAAGGTTCTTTTGAAGCCAATCTCAAGGCAGTTTCTACTAAGGACGAAGTACAAGAAATCAAGACCGTTGGTAAATTTACAATCGAAGATGGCAAGGCTTTTTCTCAAGTGGAAACAGTAAATGGAGAAAAGCCACCTCAAGCCGCTCCCAAGGTTCCCTATACTCTCTCTGCCGATGGCAAAGAACTACAGGCGGATGGTCAGCCAGTAAAATTGGTTAAGCAATAATTTTTTAAGTTCCTTGTTTTTTAGGCAAGCAAAATCGCCCACTGATTTTAAGTAAGTGGGCTTAATTAAATATAAAACCCTAAAACCTGTGGCGCACGCGCAGCGTGCGCCACAGGTTTTAGATCTGGATTTTAATTATGCTGGGGTACTTACTTGCCTTATACCAAGTTAAGAAATGGCGTAGCCATTTCTTAACTTGAAACCCCTTATACCAATTCCCAAAAGTGTGGCTACACTTTTGGGAATTGAAAACCAAACCCAGTAAGAGTTTTAAAATCACAAAATGGCTACGCCATTTTGTGATTTGGTATTACGAGGTTTAGTTTTTAATTCACGAAAGCGTGACAACACTCTCGTGAATAGCTATTTAGTGGTATTAAGAGCTTTATCAAGAGCTTATGTACAATTGCTTATTTTCCTCTCACGATCGCATCTATAACTTTGAAGAATTGGGATTTCCTACCACAGGCATAGATTTTGATTGTGAAAATTTAGGCGATCGCCAGCAGGTTTTAAAGCGTCCCTATATCGTCTTTAATATGGTGTCTAGCGTCGATGGGAAAGCCACAACCCATGCTGGTCAACTAACAGGTTTAGGATCGCGCCCCGATCGCCTACTAATGAAAAGATTGCGATCGCAATTTGATGCCGTGCTAGCGGGTGGAACGACATTGCGCCATGATGCCTTCATTCCTACCATTCCTCCCGAATTAGCCGAGGAACGTCAAAAAAATTTCCCCCAACCCCAGCCCCTCGGCATAGTGATTAGTACTTCAGGTGATTTGCCGAGCGATCATCGTTTTTGGGATGCGGGTAAAGACCTACGCGTTGTCTTAACGGGAGAGGATACCAAGATTGCGGATTGGCTGACGGAGAAGGCACAAATTTTTCGATTTCCAACCCGCGATCGCCAGATCGATCTCAAGTTGGTTCTATCCAGACTGTTCGAGCAGCTTGGGGTAAAGCGGCTCTTAGTGGAAGGGGGACCCAGTTTAAATTATTCGCTAGTTTCGCAGGGCTTAGCTGACGAGCTATTTTTGACCTTATCGCCTCACCTAGTGGGCGGTGTGGATAATATGACGGTATTAGGTGGCGCAGGCTTTGGGCTTGGTGGGAGTGATTTACCAAAACTCAAATTGCGATCGCTTTATCACCACGATTCAGAACTGTTTTTACGCTATCAATTGAACTTGTCATCTAAGTAATGCCAAGTTAAGAAATGGCGTAGCCATTTCTTAACTTAGGGACTTGCTATTAATTAAAGTACCTGTGGCTTCGACTACGCTCAGCCAACGTTAGCTGAGCGCAGTCGAAGCTAGATAACTTTGCTGGGACATTTTTTATCCGCAAGAGCCTTATAGCTACAGTTACTTGAATTAGGACAAATCAAACCCCAAGAAGTGACTGGCGGCGCTTTGCGCCGCCAGTCACTTCTTGAGGTTTATGTCCTATTAGACTTGGCGATAGCTATAATTGACAAAAGTGAATTAAAAAACAAACCCAGTAAGATTTTGAGATTCCCAAAATGGCAACGCCATTTTGGGAATTGGTATTATCCATAGGGACGTGGATAGGGCTTGAGCATTGGGGATGCGCGATAGACGGGGAATATCTGTACGGCTTGCCCACCGCGCTTGATGGGAATGTCGGCAATCTTTTCTAACGATTGAAAGTAATCTTTATACTTATCTAGAGGCTGAGGGAACTTCTCATCCTTCATAAATAGCTCTGAGGCAATGTAAAGCGAGGTCTTCCCAACAAAATCTTCAGCCTTGCTCCAATAGGCAAATCCGCGCAGGTCTTCATCGAAGCAGGTAACTTTTTTGCCCAATGGCTCGATCGCCATACCCACCTGTCCCGCGACAAAGAAGTTATTGCTAAATACAAAATCAGCTTTCTGCAATTCCGCTTTCAAAGGCGAATCTACAAAGGCTTGCCGTAGCTGCTCGATATCAATCATTTGCGTTGAAGGATCGTCCTTTGCCTCCCAAAAACCTCCCGCGATCGCTGCGTCCCCACCTTTTTGAACGATGCCCCAATGCACATGCAGTAAGCCCACTAGCAATAGCGGTAAAATTGCCATGCTCGAACCCCAGAGCCAATTACGAATAAATTGCGGACGCTTTAACTGTACCTGAGCGGCTCTTTCCCCTAGCAAAAGGGTTGCCCCAAAAAATCCTGGCATATGCCAAGAAGGAAGAATTTGGATAAATCCGCCCATAAAGGTGAACCCAAAGAAAATCGGCATCGATACGCAGAGAATGAGCAATCTTTTCTTTCGCAATAGATCTTCGGCGATCGTTGATGCAGTCGATTCATTAGTTCCATCTTTAGTTCCATCTTTAGTTCCATCTTTTATAGCTGTTGCTATGTCCGTTGCATCTACACCCATTGCATCCGCATCCTTCTCGATCGGGGAGCCACTCCCCAGTAACAGTTCTCCTGCGGTACGAAAGCTCGTCCACCATAGAGGAATCCCAAAGGATGGAAATAGATAGCCAAGCGCTAGGAGGATCGTCACCAATAATCGTTCGAGGTTATAGCCTTGGGTGGGGACGGCTCGGCGGCTTTGAAATCGAAATGAAGCCCATTCATGTTGAGAATTCCAAATTAAAACTGGAGAAATCGCGATCGCAAATAGAGCGATCGCGGCAAGTGTCCATTTTGAAAACAATGCGCCACGATGACGAGGGCTAAGCAGACAAAATAGCACCAATCCGCCGCCCAGCAGCAAGCCATGATATTTACCAAGAAAGGCAAGCCCTATACATAACCCAATAATCGCTAGTCGATAGGTCGGTTGGTATCGATCGCTATGCTCGGAAGGAAAGAACTCCTCAGCAGCAACCCACAGACAAGCTGCCCAGAAAAACATCAAAGGATTATCGGGCAGGGTGAGAATCCCAAAAGCAATCTGAAAGATCGGAATTGCGGTGAGAATTGCCAGAGTTAATGTTGCTGTGCGCTCCCCAAATAGTTTTTTACTCGCTAGATAAGAGAATATTAACGTTCCTGTATAAAGTAAAATTCCGCCAATCCTCAGAGTAAAAGGTGTGACCGCACCACTCAGCCATAGACCGATCCCCGCAGTAAGGGCAACAAGGGGTGGATGATCGAAATAACTTAAGTTGAGATTTTGGGTATAGAGGTAATAGTAAGCCTCATCAAAACCAATATTGAGATAGATAGCGCATACAGCCCTAAACAGGAAACCCCACAATAATATGGCGATCGCCCACTTATGAATTTTCACTCTGGATTCCTTCATTTAATGTATAGCAGTCATAAATATTTTGAAGAAGCGTGCACCTTATGGTTACGCGCTTCCTCAACCCTATAGCATTATTTGAGATAGTTATACCAAATCACAAAATGGCTACGCCATTTTGTGATTTTAAAACCCTTACTGGGTTTAGTTTTCAATTCCCAAAAGTGTAGCCACACTTTTGGGAATTGGTAT
>NZ_LIRE01000718.1 GCF_001402795.1 Pseudanabaena sp. 'Roaring Creek' | reverse complement strand
TCTTTTCCGCTAATCCCAAATCTAGGCATTATTCCCAGTGGGTTAACTGGTGGTAAGTCCAAAACGCTTAACTGTAAGACTTCCATACTTTTTTATGGGGGAGCGCTGTGCGCCGCTATCTTGGGCGATCGCTTAATTTTGATTTTGATTTTGGCTATCGTTAATTGGCTGTGGCGCGAAATTATCTGGTAATTCATCAATAGAATTAACCCCCAAAGTTTTACAGAGAGCTTTATATTGCCAAAGCTTTAACTTAGGCTCTTCTCTGCCATTTTCCCAATTACTGATAGTTTGCCTACTCACCCCTACGGCTTTAGCTAAATCTTGCTGAGAGCATCTTCTTAATGTTCTAAGTCTCATAAGTGGCGATTCCAGTGATTCCATAAATGATAATCCAATTTTACCTTATTAAAAGCACGCTTGACAAAGTACTAAGTGGGCTTTACATTAATAGAGCAAACAAAGAGCGGCGCTCGACTAGAAATTAGTCAAACGCCGCCCCCGTTTGTATTAAGCCATTTGTCGCATTCATATATATCACGGTCTAGAGATTCCCTAACTATTAGGTAGTCGTGATTTTTATGCGCCTTGTTTCCCTCGCAAACCTAAAAACTATATGCCTTACGAAATACCGCCTAATTCCAAAGGCTCATTCTGTGCTGGCTGTGGTGTCCGTATTTTCTGGGCTAAGACCGATGCGGGTAAGTGGATACCACTTAACACCGATAAGTCGCCACATTTCGCGACCTGTCCACAATCTAAACGATTCCGTAAACCAAAATGCTAAGAGGTCAACCCATCATGCACCCAATTGGACGTTATTGGAGTTCTAAATCTCACCCTATGCCCGCTAACGTTGAGGGCTGGATCGAGCGCTTGCCTATGGCGCTAAAAATCTCTCTGGCCAGTGCCTTGCTTAACCAGTGCGATCGCGTTTTTCAAAATGCTCCAACCCTCTCTGTCCTCAGACCCACCATCCAAGGAGACGATGCTTCATGAGTCCGCAGCCCATCCAGAACACGATCGAGAACATAATTGCGATCGCTAATCCCAACATTCAAACCGTCCAATTTTCCCTCACGATGGTCAATCTAGCCCTCATGTCGCAACTCGTTGACATTGACTGGAAAAACGACTATCGAAACGCCTTGGTTTATATCAAGGAATCTTTGGAGCTTCAACGCGACACACTGGAAACCAATAAGGAGGTAACTAATAACAATGCCTGAAGAATTTAGCCCCTATCTCATTAATTCACGTTCTAGTGCCTTGATTAATTTCATTGATGCCTCGCAGTTTTCTGAGAGCGAGATTGTCGATGTCTACCTTGGCATCTGCGATCGCCTCAAACACATCATCGAACTCAAACCGACGATCGGGTTTAGTATCCCGAAAGTACCTATCTCGATAGAGGAAGATGAACCCCTACCAACCAGAGAAGAGCTACAGGAGGGATTTAAAGCCTACTCACAAGAATGCCAGAGCGAGGAAGAGCTCCTATTTAAAATTCTTCCTCTTGAAGCCTCCATGCTCTTTGGGTTAATCCAGTCTGCAATCATCAATCTCGAAACTTCACAGAACGTAGAAAACTTTGGCAGAGCATTTACAAATGCTTTTTGCGATCGCCATCGGGAAAATTTCCCCGCACTCTGCGAGGCGATTAAATTGGGCTGGCGGAAAGAGCTTCAACTTACCCATGAGGAGTTCGACGAACTCTTAGACCTAAATGAAGATGAATGGGAGGATGATTTCGCTTAGACAACTCAGCAACGGACGCGGTGATATTCACCGCGTCGCTTGCTGGGTGTGTCCAAAGCATTCAGTACGGGTGTGGGGAACTTTGAATGAACTGACCTTCGGGTTTTAGCCGTTCGCGTTCTCCTACCTAAGAACCTGCTGGAATTAAGAGTGAATAGGTCTACGGACGCTTGGGTGATTCGTGTTCTGGGTTAACAGGTATTTGGAAAAAAACAGCCCCTTAAAAAAGAACCATGACAACTAAAAAGATTCTAGGGATTGATGTTTCAGCCCACTTTGTCGTATGCGCGATTATCGAAAATCCCATAGATGACAAATTGGACTACTTCCGCAAAAACAGAGAAGAGATTTTTAAAATCTCTCCCAATAAGGCGGGGATTGACAAGCTTTTAAGCTTAGGCGTTACCCACGCATCCCTCGAACCGACGGGGGTACATTACTCCCGCATCTGGGCAGAGACTTTAAATGCCAATGGCATAAAACTGCTATGGGTCGGTCATTGCCAGTTAAAGGCTTATCGCAAGTCCAACAGGCTACCTAATAAAAATGACTATGCGGATGCTTTGGCTCTTGGCTGTTATGGCTTTGAGCATTGCGATAAACCAGAGTACTTTGTAAAATTCGATCCTTTCTCTATTTCTGGAAACATCAGACAGTTAAGTTTGCAGCTATCCCATCTCAAGCGGGTTCAGTCACCGATTGTTAATCGCGTCAGGCAATCTCTTGCCTTCGAGTTTCCAGAAATCTGCGAACAAAACGGTAAGCGCTCATCCGATCTACCCGCTCCGATATGGCGATACCTTGCTGGTAAGAAAATATCTACCCAGTCCAGGAACAAAATTAATAAGCTTTTGGCTAATTCAATTGGGACGGGGATAAGTGACTTCACCAAGCAGCACGCCCAAAGGATTTGCGATATCCAAGATCAGGAAGTGCAGATCGAAAGGCAACTAACCAAGGCGATCGGCGCGGATATGTTCGCTCCTTACCACAAGGTCTTTGATAAATTCGGCATGGGTCAGCGTGTGCGATCGTATCTACTCGGTACGATTTTCCCGCTTGAAACCTATCTAGACCAAAATCGCAAGCCAATTGTGGAGCTGGTCAGAAACAAAAAAGGCATGGGTAAGAGCAAACGTTATCGATCGCTCGCAGCGTTTAAACTTGCCCTCGGTCATGGTCTGGTCGAGGATAGTTCTGGAAAATCTGAGAAGTGGATCGTCGGGGGTAGCAACCTGTGTCGGCTTGCCCTTTTCCAGTGGGAATACACGACTATCGAACCAAAGAGAAGCAGACCGAATAACGATATCTGCAAGGCTCTCGGTGATTTTAGGGATAAACTAAAAGCCAATGGTGTACCGATTAAGCTGGTACGCTCTAGGGTAATTACTAAAGCTGTGGAAATGCTATTTCGGTTGCTAGCCAAGGAAATTTAAAAAAAAGCGATCGCTAAAACTGCGATCGCTTTTTTTAATTCCCGTAGAACTTACTAGAGTGAACGGCTTGGGAAAGAATTGAGTCAAAGGCGGAGCGTTGAATACGAATTGCTAAAGTTACTTCCTGTCCCTCCTTTGTTCCCCAACCCGAACGATACATCATCCACAGAAAGTTGGGCTTAATCCAAGTCATACGGGAAAATTTAAAGTCTCCACCGAAGTAGCCATGACTTGCCGCAAAATGTCCAATAGCAGGAGGATAGGCTTGATAAACCACGATTGAATCTGCATCATACTGTGCGAGAATAACTCTTCCGCTTGGTTGCCAACGATCTTTTTGATTCAGATATGGCTCAGTTTGTACTTTCATTATTTGCAAAGAAAAAAATTAAATCTAGGTCAACAAAGATAACTTGCTTGATTTCGTTGTCGTGAAGATGAGCCTTAGGTTATGCCATTCCCACGAGTTACATATCTGGATGCTCCCGAAGTACAAGCTCGCGAATAAAGCTACTATAGTCATCTTTCATTGGGAGCTCCATATCAGCTTTGATATGTCTTCTTATTGCAAAGACTTTCTCTCCTGACTTGGGATTAGTTGATTCTTTTTGGTATGACTCCCAATATAATCCTATGCCCCGCTTCTGCCAGCTTGGTAAATCGTTGAAGTTAATATTCGCTTGCTGGTAAAGAAGTTCATTTTTATCACTCACTGAAAGTCTATAAATTTTTTCTGTAGCAGTTCCAGCGCTCTCGCCAGCTTTACGTAACATCCAGTAACAGTGAGCATTTAATGCATTTCGATGGGCATCTTCATTGCGCCAGCAGAAATAATCAACTACTAGATTTAACGTAGGAAGTTGAGAAATGCGACAATCAAAAGCGGCTATACTTCCCAGTAGTACCGATAGCTTTGCACTTGCCTCTCCTGCCAAAATAGAATTAAGTTTGCGTAGCTTACGACCAAAGCTTTCTTCATCTCGATGCAATAGAAGCGATATTTCGTCACTCTGGGTATAGCCGTAAACAACTCGGAATCCACAATCCATCAAATGTTTTACCGTAGACACCATATGATCTCGAAATTGCGCATCAAAAGGAGTCTCAAATTTGTGGATTTCTTTTGTCAATCGGGTAAAGTTACGTCCATCTATTCTAGCAACCATAAAGATACTTGGTAATACACACAGATCATGGGCTGTCTCAAAAATTCTGAGCTTTGTATCCAATTCGTCAAACTTCATCAATCCACTCCTGTACTGTAAATTCTCCTAGTACTAACCGAACATAATATAGTTCGTCAAACCCTTCTGTATAGGTCGGAAGCACCAATCGTGAGTATGTGCCTCTAATCGCTTTTTCTGGAACCCGCTGTCCAAGTTCACGGTTCTGATTTCGTTGGATTGAATCTGAAATTTTGGATGCAAAATAATAACCAGTGATACGGAATCTATTACTCTTTGCTAAAGAAATGTAGCGATCGCGTTCTTCAGGTGTGGGATTGGTGTTATCGACAACAAAGGGTTGACCAATTTCCAGACAGGTTTCTACAAGACGCTTTTCTCGATGTCTGGTCTTAAGCATATCCAAGTTAATCCGAATGTGAGTATTAGAAAAACATTGGCTGTAGAAGGTTGATTTGCCACTTGCTTGAATACCAACAAAAATGATTGCCTGCACCGCTGATTTAACACCTAATCGAAGAATATCGCTACCAAGACTATTATCCCACAGATAAGATTACGCTATGTCCTCGCTATCAATTTGAGATGACTAACGACAGAGATGGAATGTGGTCGATCTAGCTATAATCGTAGTCCTCACACTTCAATTACTAAATCTGGAATGAAATCCTTATTTTGCTCGTCTGGGTAACCTCTAGGATTACAGATTATTCGAGTGTTCCCGATCGCATAATCCTGCTGCGTATGCACATGCCCATGTATCCACAATTTAGCATAGGATTCTTGAACAAAATGATCAAGATGTGAAGCATAAGCGGCACTCAAAGTATCATCTTGGTAATATTCTGGTAGCGAAAGCTTGCTAGGCGCATGGTGAGTAATGATGACAATCTTATTTACGCTATCTTTAAGTCTTGCTACCTCCTCTTCCAACCATCTCAATGATTTAGTATGAATCACGGCGGTATCGATCGCCCGAAGTTTGCGATATTGTGGGCTAATACGGATTCTTCGATAATCAGTCATTGTCTGAGTTGCCTGATAACCAGCAATTTTTGGATCACCGAATAATTTGAAGTCTGTCCATAACGTGCAACCCAGAAATGCAAACTCATCAACAATTACATAACTGTTTTCCAAGATGTGAATATTTGTTCCTTCGACTAGCTCTTTGAGATCACTAACGTGTTTTGGAAATGCTCTTCCATAGTATTCATGATTTCCAAGCACATAGATCACATGTTGATCTGGGAAGTTTGCTTTAGCCCAATCAATACCTTTTTTGCCAACGTGAATATCTCCCGCTAAAATCACCACGTTTGCTTCGGTCTTCGGGGGGTTAAACGACTCAAACTCAATATGTAAGTCACTGAGGATATGCAACTTCATTTTATCTCAACTTTATCCCAAGATTGGAGACGTATAACTATGTATGACGGAAAAATCCTATCTAGTTTGACCATAGTAGTAGCATGGGTTAGCGGAGCGTAACACATTAACAACAAACATCAAAAATGCGCGTTACATTTCATTAACTCACACTGCAAGATCGGCGATCGCATTACGAGAAGATCGTCAATCGTACTCTAATCTTCGCGTACTTGACCAAAATCGACTAATTCATATCGAAAATTTGTGCATCCATGTTTGGCTAGATAATTTACTATTGATGGAAATCCGTAAATGAAAGTATCAAAGGTAATCCAACCAAGGCTTAAGGTTTGGTCTTCAAAACATATGTCCATAGTGTTAGTAGATATTGGGATTTCTTCTGGAGCAATTCGCCAATTTTCATCTTGTTTCACAACTTGAAGTTGCCCAACATGGAAACCGATATCAATGCCCCATGCACTAGCACTAGTGAAAGAAGATCGTTGCTTCAACTTTTTAGCAACTTCGGGATGATCATCAGGATGTTCTGCATCTCCTCCGTTAGAAAGTCTATTGAAAGTTTCTCTCGCTCGAACTTGATCAAGAGATATCCCTTTAGGATGCCAAGGCGGAAGAGCATACAGATTATAATCAAGGCAATTATATTGCCATAATTCCCTTTCTAAATGATTTCCTACCAGATCGCTACAAGAGCAAGTTAAGTCAGCTACAATCCCATCATGTCCATTACAGTCGCCTTCTCCTAAAACCTCCCCTCCAAATTCTTCAAAAAAAACTACTAATGGATGATGTACATCATATTTTGCATCATAATAAAATTCTTTACCATTCGATAATTTTTTATAGCAGGGTTTTAACCTATGCACACATAAAGAACTCCCAATTCTCACTACCGCATCCTTAGCTTCGGCTTCTTTCCCTAACCAGCCAATACCTACTGGAGGAATAGCTAGATTTCTTGCAGTTAACCAATCGGCTATGGGTGGTTCTAAAGGTATATCTGCATCTATATCTGCATCTAATAACTGAGCTTTAGCTAATGGCTCCGATTCATACCAAGCAGCACACCGAGCGAGTATCCCCTGCAACTCCTGAGCCGCGTCCATAAGCTTCCCTAAGTCTGCAAAAGTACCAACGACAGTCATGCTAAAGCGATCTTCAGGTCTATACTCTGGTATAAAAAGACTTTCAATCTCCAGAGGTAATGTCGGTGGACGTTCCAACGCAAACATGAAATTATCCATAATTTTTACTTAAGATTCGATTATACGGTCTGACTCTTTTCTCATAACTATGTGTATTTAGACAGAAAATTTCTATCTAAAACTATAGAGTGTTGATACTGAAAGTCAAGTTTTTGTTATATATTTAGCTCATGGCGAAAACCAAAATCTCGATATGTTTGTAATAACTGTGGTGAAGACTTCCCGCAGATATGTGGGAAATGCCCTGCTTGCTCCAGTTGGGGGAACCTTGCAAGAGGAATTAATTCCTGTCATCTCTAAAAATACCAATGCGATCGCTAGTCTCACCATTAAGCTACAGCAAACCCAGTGTACTCGCGTATCTTAGGATAACGAAAGCCGAGTACTATATCCTCTTTGGGAATACCTGCTTCCACTAAATCAGTAGCTATACCTTCCTCAGTATCATCACATTGAACCCAGACCTTATCCACAATCAAACAAAGGTGAATTGGTGTTGCATGGAGATATTTATTACCACTCCAGCCAACATCTAAAACTAGATACTGCCCTCGCTCATCATCAAACACAACCTGAGAAGAATAACCATCAGGTAAAGTAGCCCGATAGTCAGCATGACTCTGGAGAACATTCTTAATGATTCTTTGATATTTTAATCGAATATCCATTTTACAATAATTCTTTTTCAGCACTGATTAAGCGTTCTGCTCCCAAATCTGCCGATAAACGTTTCTTGCCAATTTGAAGTGGAAATGGATCGTGAGTGATTGTCCATCCATCCTTTTCCAAAGCAATCCTTACAGTGTTATGGTAAATATCTCTTGCAGACACAAAAATCTAAGCGATGAGTTTGCTCTCTAGTATAGCAAATTTCGCTTTTTTTACTAAGATTTGCAGCGCTCTGCGCCGCCAATCTTACCCTTATCATTAAGCCTGTTATATATTTAAACAATGGCAAAAGCAAAAAGTCGATATGTGTGTAATAACTGCGGTGAAGACTTCCCGCAGATGTATGGGAAATGTCCCACTTGCTCCAGTTGGGGAACCTTGCAAGAAGAACTAATTCCTGTCGTGTCTGCAAATACCAATGCGATCGCCACATTCTCGCATCTTGGTACAGCCAAATCCACGGGCAAAGCCAAACCTAGAGAATCCTTAACCCTCTCGCAAATTACCGACAATGACCAAGCGCGATCGCCTTCTGGCTATGAAGAACTCGATCGCGTTTTAGGTGGTGGCATTGTGGCAGGTTCCCTTGTGCTGATTGGTGGTGAACCAGGGATTGGCAAAAGTACGTTATTGCTAGGTATGGCGCAAAAATTGATGAGCCGCTATCCGACACTCTACGTCTGTGCCGAGGAATCAGCACAACAGGTGAAACTGCGATCGCAGCGATTGGGAATCTTAGAAGAAAATTCTGAAGATCTCTATTTGTTAGCGGAAACGGATTTAGAAACTGTCTTAAGAGAATTGCAATCTCTCCGTCCCAAGGTTGCCGTAATCGATAGTATTCAAGCGCTCTACTTCTCAAACTTAAATGCTGCTCCTGGTTCCGTTTCGCAAGTACGGGAATGTACGGCAGCGTTGATGCGGGTAGCTAAGCGAGAGAATATCTCACTATTTATCGTTGGTCATGTCACGAAGGAAGGCTCGATCGCGGGACCAAAGGTATTAGAACATATGGTGGATACGGTTCTTTATTTTGAAGGCGATCGCTTTGCCACGCACAGATTATTGCGATCGGTCAAAAATCGCTTTGGTGCAACTCAGGAAATCGGTGTATTTGAGATGATCGATCGCGGCTTGCGTGAAGTTTCCAATCCTTCGGAGTTATTTCTCGGCAATCGTGATGAATCTGTCCCTGGAACCGCTACGATTGTTGCCTGTGAGGGAACGCGCCCGATTGTGGTGGAGTTACAAGCCCTTGTCAGTCCCACCAGTTATTCCTCGCCTCGCCGCACGACTACGGGTATCGAGACTAATCGCTTTCTGCAAATCCTAGCGGTTCTCGAAAAAAGAATTGGGATTCCTCTATCAAAGCTTGATGCTTATGTGGCGGCGGCGGGTGGATTGAATGTGGCGGAACCTGCGGTGGATTTGGGAGTAGCGATCGCTGTGGCTGCAAGTTTTCGCGATCGCACAGTCGATCCGCGCACGGTGATGATTGGTGAAGTGGGACTAGGCGGACAGGTGCGCCCCGTATCGCAGTTAGATATGCGTTTAAAGGAAGCGGCAAAGTTGGGATTTAAACGGGCGATCATTCCTAGTATGCAGGTGATGCAAAATTACGGTATGGAAATCGTTCCTGTAACTAAAGTATTAGATGCGATCGTGGCGGCTTTGCCTCGCACTAAGTTTGAGTCTTCTAGTGTAAGTGATGAGTCAGAAAATGAGAATTAAGTATTTTTAGTGGAATAATGGAGAGTTTCGACTTCGTTATAACGGTAAAATTGAGATGTAACAGACAAGTTGTGACTTTTGCATCTCACTTTTGATGGATCGACTCCAACACATTATTAGAAGGAATGAAATAAGTTTAGCCATTAATCATTGCCCATTAACTCGTCAAAACCTAGAATTTTAGGCTGTATCATTTCGTGTATCTCATTATTCGTATATGCAAGACGCTCTAAAATATCTCTACCTTTACTACTGCTGATGTCATGAAAATTGTACTTTGTGACTTTTGGATATCCCATTTGTCCATTTTTATCCCAGTTAGTTCCAAACAAAAAGCTCCATTGATGTTTGTCTTCTGACTGTCTAATTTGCCAGTGTTTTTTTGGCACATTGCGAATATATTCTGTTAGCCTTTTGTAAACGTCAGAAGTGTCAGACTTTAAACAGCGTTTTACATTTGTCGCTGAAAAGTAGATCAGAATATCAATAGCTTCTAAATGCTTATTCTTAAATACTTGGGCTAGTTCATCAAATGGAGGAACAGTTCCATTTTCGTCTGAATACAATAGTCCATATAGCTTTTTATTATTGCCAGAATTAGAACGCAAACTTTCTGAAATACTGTTGAGTGCTAATTTATTATCATAGGCAAAAAATTCAGATTGACAAGGGAAATCGACAATATTCTGTTTCAATTCATTTAGTATCTGTTCTTTAACGTCCACAAAATAGCATCGGGTTTCAACTTTTTGAGATAAAGCATTTTGCAAAAAAATTATCGGACTGCCTTCACCATACTCTTCATTAATCCCAGTACCAGCATTAAGATCAATATAATGGTACTGATGTGACAACCAAGATTTATCCTTATTTTTCTCAAAAATCACTTTACAAATACCCAGATGTATATTCATGAAATACCTAAATTGCTCTTGCTTTGCTGAAGTATTTTTGCTAAATCCCTGACCAGATGGAGTGATGGGCATCCTAATTCTTACCAAATAGTTGTATATTACTGAAAATATAACATAAGATATAACTTAGTATATTGTACGACTTTCAAAAAGTGAGGTTCTAATTATGGATACTGTAAGAGGCACTGAAACTGTCGCTAGTCCTCTACAGGAAAGCGCATTAAGAAAAAAAGGACTATGCGATTACGTTATCAACGTCGCTTCTGGCTGTTTACATGGATGCACATTTTGTTATGTTCCCTCAACCCCTGTTATCAGAACCAGACAAGCAGAACTAGCACTTAAAGGTGTTGATAATCCCCAAATGGATTGGGGGAAGTATCTCTTTGTTCGTGAAGGAATAGCAGAACAGCTAGAAGAAAAACTTAGTCGAAAAAAGACATGGAAAACTACAGAGTCAGGGCAAGGTGTTGTAATGCTCTGCTCTGGAACCGATCCCTATCAAAACCATCAAACAGCAAAAATCACGCGAGAAGTTGTCAAAGTTCTTCTCAAATATGAAAAACGCATACGAATTTTGACACGTAGCCCTTTATGGGTGAATGATATAGACATTTTGAGATCGCGCAATGTAACCGTTGGCATGAGTTTACCAATGCTTGACGATGAACTCAGTCGCAAAATTGAACCCGCCGCACCTTTGCCATCTGATCGCTATAAAGCCATGCTCCAAGGATATGAAGCAGGAATTAAATTATATGCCGCGATCGCTCCTACTCCGCCAACAATGCATCTACAGGATTTTCAAAATTTATTACATAAGATCATAGTATTTGAGCCTGAAGTAATTTTCTGGGAACCTATTAATGCTCGCGGCACAAATGGAAAGAGAATGATTGAAGCAGGATTAGATTTTGTCCGTTCTGTTACAAATAGACATTCTTGGGCAGAGAACTTTATTCAACAATGGAATAATCTTGAACAAGCGGCTACTATTATAGGTTGCAAAGATCTTCTCCATATTTGGGTTGATCCTGAATTACGTGGTTTTGTAAACGATGAGGCTTTGGACTATTGGCTATTTAGGAAGACAGTAGAGGACTGGGATAACTATACAAGAGAGCCGAAAAAGCTAGAAACATCTATTGTTCAAGCTATCGCGCAACATAGTAAAGCTATTCGTAATCAAAAAAAATCTCCAAAAGGTACTGTAAAATTAGTAGCATCTTGAAAGAGTTTTTACTCACTACAAAATTCTCAGGTTAATATTTCCGTTACTTCAAACCGTACATCCATACTAGCTTTAGCCAGCATAATCACCAACTTATCAATGCTAAACCTCTCAATATCGCCATTGATCAAATCGCTAATCCGAGGTTGAGTTTCCCCAAAAAATAAAGCCGCCTGCTTTTGTGTCCATCCTTGAGACTGAATGAATCGCTTAATGTTCAACATCAAATCGGCACGAATTTTGAGATTAAGAGCCTCTTCTGGTGCAAAGCCCAAATCCTCAAACACATTATTGCTACCTTGAATAACTTCAGGGATTTGATTCTGGTTCATTTATCTGTTTTTTGATTTGTTGAGTTATATCTAATATACCTTATTTGGCATATTCATGGCTAATCAACTTCATAAAAAAGGGAGCGCTTAGCGCTCCCTTTTTTGATTATGTTCCTTCAGTCCAAGAATTGAGGTAGTGAACTTGCTCAGGAGTGAGCGTATCAATCTTGATGCCCATTGCTTGTAACTTCAAGCGAGCGATCTCTTGATCGACATCCTTAGGAATAGGTACAACACCAGCAGGTAAATTGCCCTTGTTCTTAACGAGGAATTCACAGGCAAGAGCTTGGTTGGCAAAGCTCATGTCCATAACGCTGGCAGGATGACCTTCGGCAGCAGCGAGGTTAACTAGACGACCTTCACCGATGACGATGATAGATTTGCCAGACTTGAGTTGATACTCTTGAGTGAAATTACGTACAAAGCTAGCCGATTCACTGAGATCGTTTAGCGCAACGAGGTCGATTTCTAGATCGAAGTGACCAGAGTTAGCGACGATCGCACCATCTTTCATGGTTTCAAAATGTTCGCGACGGATAACGTGCTTATTGCCAGTCACGGTGATGAAGATATCGCCAATTTGTGCAGCCTCATCCATAGGCATCACGCGGAATCCATCCATAGCGGCTTCGATCGCCGCAACAGGATTGATTTCAGTAACAACTACATTTGCACCCATACCGCGTGCGCGGAGAGCAACGCCCTTACCACACCAGCCATAACCAGCGACGACGATCACTTTACCAGCCAACAAAATATTGGTAGCGCGAATGATGCCATCGAGGGTAGATTGACCAGTACCGTAGCGATTATCAAAGAAATGCTTAGTTTCTGCGTCGTTAACAGCGATCGCAGGGAAGGTCAACTTGCCATCCTTGAACATGGCATTGAGGCGAACTAGACCTGTGGTGGTTTCTTCGGTAGTACCGATGATTTCAGGAATTTGATCGGCGTGGTGGAGTACGAGGGTGGTGGTTACATCGCTACCGTCATCAACGATGATGTGGGGACGGTGAGCAAGCGCCATTTCAACGTGACGATGGTATGTAGCGTTATCTTCGCCTTTGATTGCAAATACTGAAATCCCGTGATCGTAGACGAGTGAAGCAGCCACATCATCTTGGGTGGAAAGAGGATTGCTGGCGATCAATACGGCATCTGCACCTGCTGCCTTAAGGGCGATCGCGAGGTTGGCGGTTTCAGTGGTGACGTGGCAGCAAGCAGCAATGCGGATACCTGCGAGGGGTTTTTCGGCAGCAAAGCGATCGCGAATTTGGCGCAATACGGGCATTTCGCGGCTAGCCCATTCAATGCGTTGTTTACCAAGTGGGGCAAGTGTAATGTCCTTAATCTCGTGCTTAACGGTCACGGTTTCAGGCGCAATGGTAGTGGACATGTATAGTTTAATTTTTTACAAAATTTAATCTTATTATATGCCAAGCCAACTAAATTAACGTGAGTTCGATTTCCAGAGTTCCGCAAATTACAGCAATTATCGATCAAACGAACCAAAAAAAATTTAAAAGCCTTGCTTCGCAAGGCTTTTAAAATTTTTTTTTGGTTTTAGGAAGAGCATAACGCTCGCTACGCGAGCGTTATGCTCTTCTAGCTTTTAAGGTTGAGACACTTAACATCTAGCCGTCATACCCCATAGACTACAATCTTAAATGAATTAAGAATTAAGCATCATGTTTCACCCCCAAGCCGCCATCATCGCTGACAGCACAAACATAACAGGCGATCGCCTAACTACGTTTGTGCTGACCTACCATCGCATGGTTCACTCAGAGTTTATGACCCATCGGATGCTCAGCAAAAATAGCAGCAGCAGTCGCGCCATTCCCGTCGAGAAAATGATTAAACTCGTCGAGAGTCAAGAAGTCTATCCATTACATTGGGGTAAAAACCAAAAGGGAATGTCTGCCCAAAAGGAAGTAACTGAAGCTGAAATCGAAGCAGCATCGGCAGTGTGGCAGGAAGCTAGACTTGATGCGATCCGTCATGCGCGGCGACTAGTAGAAATTGGCATTCACAAACAGGTTGTCAATCGCCTTTTAGAACCTTTTTCCACAATTACCGTAATTTGTTCGGGAACGGAATTTCAGAACTTCTTTGAACAGCGCTGTCATCCCGACGCACAGCCTGAAATCCAAGATCTTGCTAATAAAATGAAAGCTGCCTATAATGCGAGTCAGCCGCAGCAATTAGCCGCAGGTGAATGGCATTTACCGCTAATTAAACAAGAAGATATTGACGAAATTAGCGATATTAACGAATTGGTCAAAGTTGCGGTGGGACGCTGCGCCAGAGTCAGTTATCTCAATCATGATGGCGTACGTAGTCTCGCCGATGATGTGAAACTACACGATCGCCTATTAACTTCTAAACCCGCTCACTTGTCACCCTTTGAACATGTTGCCATTGCTCTTCCTGATTCTGCAAAAAGAGCAAACTTTACGGGATTCCAAGCCTATCGATTTGATATTGAACGAAATCAGCTAACGAAATCAGCTTAAGTAATAAATCTCCAAATTCCCATCAATGTCCCATACTAAACCAGCTAAAACCAAACTAGCTAAAATCAAACCAGCTAAATTTACCAAACAAGGATTTGCCCGATCGCCAGTTCCCATCATTTTAAGTGCTTGTTTAATTGTCAAAAACGAAGAACAACGCCTTTCCAACTGCCTAGAGAGTCTCCAATCACTTGCCGATGAAATCATTGTCGTCGATACAGGATCGAGCGATCGCACCGTTGCCATTGCCAAAAAATATCAGGCGCGAGTATTTCATTTTGAATGGTGTGAAGATTTCTCACAGGCGCGGAACCATGCGATCGCACAGGCAAAGGGCAAATGGATTTTAGTCATCGATGCCGATGAAGTTTTGGAGCAAAGAGCGATCGCTCCTTTGCAAGAAGTAATGCAAAGGGATGATTGTCTCGCAGTGAATCTTTTGCGATCGGAAATAGCCGCAAAGCAAGCCCCCTATTCCATGGTATTACGGCTATTTCGCAATCATCCTGCGATTACCTTTACAGGCATTTACCATGAATCGATCGATCGGTCGGTATTAGCTTTACAAGCGCAAGAACCCCATTGGCAAGTGCTAAATGTCCATAGAGACATTCCCGTTTTACTGCATTATGGTTATACCGATAGCGAGATCCAGCTTAAACAAAAGTATAAGTTTGCCAAAAAATTGATGCATAAGCATTTGGAAGCATTTCCTGAGGATAGTTATATGCTCAACAAATTAGGTGCCTTGTACATTAGTAGTCCTCAAGATGCCGATCGCCTTTTGGGAATTGAGTTACTCCAAAGGGGATTAGCCTTACTAGACGATACCGAGAGCCAGAATTTAATTCGCTGTGAGTTACATTATCATTTGGGGCTTGCCCATCATCAAAATGCTGAATGGGAATTAGCCAAGAATGCCTACGAGCAAGTAATTGCCCTAGATGTGCCTAATCTTGTTAAGCTCTCCGCCTATCTTAATTTAGGCAATATCTATCAAGAACTCAATCAAAAAGAAGCGATCGCCTATTTTGAAAAGGTGACGCAAATCGCTCCCAATTTTGCCCAAGGACATTTTAATTACGGAATTGCGCTTAAAACCTCAGGACGTTTTACCGAAGCGATCGCTGCTTATCAAAAAGCAATTGCGATCGAACCGAACTACGCCGATGCCCACCAGAATCTAGGTGTTGTGCTCATAAAAGTCGGCTATTTCCCAGAAGCGATCGCCTCTTTTACAAAGGCAATCCAACTCCATGAGCAACAACAAAATTACGAAACTGCGGCAATATTGCGATCGGCATTAAAAGAATTTCAATAGAGAGATGAGCAAAGCTCATCTCTCTATTGATGTTGCAGTTGCTCACCAAGATTTTTAGCGAATACGGCGCGATTGGGACAGACAGAAACTCCTGCATTGCGTAACGCCTCAGCAGCCCATGTATTGCAATTAAACGCGGAGAAATATCTCGGTACAGCCGCATAGAAGTTACTCACGCCATATTGCCCCTTGCCGATCGCGGCTAAGCGATCGCCTTTGTCATTAACCGCAAAGGTCTGCTTCACATACGCAAATAAATTTTGAAATCCTGCTTCCGATAGCTCGATTGGCAATACAGGAAATTTAAAAAACTTTTCTGGAGCATCCGCAAAACTTGCTACATGCATGACGCTAGCCGATGGAATAAATACCGCCCGCAGCATCGAAGGAATGGACTGATCGCCTGCAAAATAAAACTGGCGATCGCCCCACCCCACTTCCACGTAAGGGGCATCTTTCCATTCTTCCGTGCCAAAGTTTTCTCCTTGCTGCGCCCATGCTAAGCCCGAATGCCATTCATGCTGCACAAAATAAATCGTGCGAGTTTTGGCATTGGGCGGAGGAGGAAATAGCCCCGCAGTTGGACTAGGACAATAGAGAAAATAACTGGCGATCGCGATCGCCATTCCCAATAATATTCCTAAGCCTACCGCGATTTTTTGCTTACGGGTCATGAGCAATTTTAAAATAATGTGTTCATGCTAAATTTTAGGATGGGCGGCGCAAAGCACCGCCCATCCTAAAATTTAGCGTAATGTTAAAATAAGTCAATTATCTTTCTATGGAGTTGTGCTATGGTTTCGCAGCTTACCATCTCATCAACTGAAATTATTTACCCTGAAAGCGATGGTCAGCCCATGGCAAGTAATACAATCCATTTCATTTGGATTGTCACAATCAAAGAAAATCTGGACTGGTTTTTTAGTCAACATCAAAATAGCGATCTGAAGATTTTTGTTGCAGGCGATCTGTTATGGTATCCAGTCCAAGGACGCAACGATCTCTCGACTGCGCCTGATGTCATGGTAGCGATCGGCAGACCAAGAGGACATCGAGGCTCTTACAAACAATGGTTAGAAGATAATATTCCACCACAGGTCGTATTTGAGATTCTCTCTCCCTCGAATACTCAAGAAGAAATGGATAAGAAACTCCTATTCTACGATCGCTATGGAGTGGAGGAGTATTATATCTATGACTATGAGGCTAATCGCTTATTAGTATGGCTAAGACAAGGCGATAGCCTAGCGCCTCTCGTTATTGTTCGTGGTTGGCAAAGCCCCAGATTGGGGATTCAGTTTGAAATTAATAATGAAACCTTAAAAATGTTTCATGCTGATGGCAATCCTTTCTTAAATTATGCCGAAATTCAAGATTTACTAGCAAAGGAACGTCAGCGTGCTGAATCAGAAAAGCAACGTGCCGATCGCCTTGCGGCAAAACTTAGAGAATTAGGAATTGAGCCATAAATAAAGGAAGGGTGCAAAGCACCCTTCCTTTTTAGTTACGTTTAGTTACGCAGATCGGCGATCGCACTGAGCGCGACATTAGCGATCGCTTGATCGGTTGCCTTGGGCAAATGGTAATACTTACCACCACCTGCGGCGGCGAGTTCCTTGGCAAATCCAGTAGATACGAATTTATTTTCCGTATCAATGACTAATAACCCCAAATTCAGCGCCCGAATCTTGCGACAAATATCGATCAATTCAGCTTTGATATCAGGCTTATTTTCAGGGTCGATCGGTTCACCCTGCGATCGCGCCAGAGGTACATTGCCCCGTCCATCGGTAATTGCCACAATCGTTACCGAGCCCACATCACCCGACTGTCTGGCATTCATACCCACGCGCACTGCCTGAGTCAAACCATGGGCTAGCGGTGAGCCACCACCGCAGGGCATCGTATCCAAACGCCGACGCGCCGCTTCAATGGAACGGGTGGGCGGCAGCAGTACATCGGCTTTTTCACCACGAAAGGGAATCAGAGAAATTTGGTCGCGGTTTTGATAGCTATCGGTCAACATCCTCAAAGCAGCTCCCTTAGCCGACTGCATCCGATTCAAAGCCATCGAGCCAGATGCATCCACCAAGAAAATCGTCAGCGCTCCCGCCTTACGTGCTAGCTTCTTGGCTCTGATATCCACATCTTCGACAATCACTTTGCGATGGGGTTGGCGCAATCTTCGCGCTTTTTGATAGGGAGCCGAAGCGCGGAGAGTGGCATCGACGGCTATGCGATCGCTTTTGCCTTGGGGTAAAACTGGCTTGATATAACGTCCCCGTTCTTGGGAATAAATCAGGTTACGTGTACCTGATCGCCCTTGCTTTTGCATCGACTGAGCAAAGAAAAGAACTTCTGGATCGAGAATTACACCCTCTGGATCGAAGATAAACTCTTCAGGAATTTCAGGAGATTCATCTTCCTGCTCTTGATCCTGTTCCTGATCCTCTTGATTCTCATCCTGCTCCTGTTCGCCATCATCTTGATTTGGCGGCGGAGGCGGTGCTTGCTGCTGTTGCTGTTCGGGTTGTTGTTGCTCAGGGGAAAGAGGCGATCGCGGTACGATTACTAATTCCACCGCTTGACGCAAATCATCGGCATTAACTTGAGTGCGACTTTCCAACGCCGCCGCCGCCTTGGCTACCCGTAAAGCAAATAACTCGGCACGATGTCCCTGCACACCACCACGTACCGCTTCCGCAACGAGGTATTGAATCTGCGCCCTAGAAATTGTCACATCAGTAAGCCATTCTCGCGCCAAAATAATCTGTGTCCGCAGATCGTCAATATCTGAGTCATAACCGCTTAAAAAGGCTTCAGGCGAATTGGCATAGCCCAATACCATATCTACGGCTTCCACCCGCTGATCGAGGGAGAGAACTCCATCGGCAGAGAGATTAATCGCAATCCGATCCATCAGATGTTCGCCTAAAATGCCTTCTTCGGGGTTATAGGTGGCAATCAGTAGAGGCTGGCAGGGATGTTGATAGCTGATGCCTTCGCGTTCGACTTGGTTATAGCCCGTGGAGAGAACGGAAAGCAGTAAATTAGAAATCTGCGGATCGAGTAAATTGATTTCGTCAATATAGAGAACGCCACGATGGGCTTCCGCTAGAATTCCTGGCTGAAATACGGTCTGACCTTCGCGCACCGAACGACTCACATCCACAGACCCAATTAGCCGATCTTCAGTAATTCCTAAGGGAATTTGAATGAAGGGAGCGGGAATAACTTTGGTAGCTATTTCGCTCTTGTCATTCATTGCCTTAACGAGAGCATCGTCCCATGTGTCGGGTTTGGTAGGATCGCAATTGCTAAGGGAATCGACAGCAACTTCGATGGGCGGCAATAGGGCATGGATACCACGAGCGAGAACAGATTTGGCTGTACCGCGTCTACCTGCGAGGGCAATGCCACCAATGCCAGGATCGATCGCTGCTAGCAGTAAAGCGGTTTTAATCGCTTCTTGTCCGACCACAGCCGCAAGCGGGAATGTGATGGGGATATTAGAGTTTGTGGTTATTTTGGTGGGCAGCGAAGAGACCATTTATCGACTTATGAGTTAAAGAATATAAAAATTAGAAAAATTGAATTTTGAGTAAAAAATTTTAAGTAAAAAATTTCAAATAAAACTTTACTTAAAATTTTAAGCTTTGACTTAAATTATAGCGTTTAGCCGTCTGTGAAGCCACGCGATCGCCACAACAAGCGAAGCTATAGTCGTTTTAAATAACTTGTAGACGGGCTTCGACTTCGCTCAGCCCTCGGTGTAAGCTAGCTGAGCGAAGTCGAAGCTGTAGTTTTTATTTGAATTATCTATA
>NZ_LIRE01000301.1 GCF_001402795.1 Pseudanabaena sp. 'Roaring Creek' | reverse complement strand
TATAGATAATTCAAATAAAAACTACAGCTTCGACTTCGCTCAGCTAGCTTACACCGAGGGCTGAGCGAAGTCGAAGCCCGTCTACAAGTTATTTAAAACAACTATACCAAATAAAAAATGCAACCAAAAATTATTATTCATGGCGGCGCTGGTAGCACGGTCGAAAGCAAAGGCGGCTACGAACCCGTACGCAAGTCATTATTTGCCGTTCTTGAAACCGTTTACCCGATGTTGCTAGATGGCGCGAAGGCGATCGATGCTGTCGTCAAGGCTTGTCAAATGCTGGAAGACGATCCTCGTTTTAATGCGGGAACTGGTTCCGTATTGCAGTCCGATGGGCAAATCCGCATGAGTGCCTCGATTATGGATGGCGATCGCCAAAGTTTTAGTGGTGTCATCAATACGGCAAGAGTCAAAAATCCCATTGATCTGGCTAAGCATTTGCAGACTAGCGACGATCGCGTTTTATCTGACTATGGCTCGGCGGAGCTTACTCGCGAATTGGGTATCCCGATTTACAACCCCCTCACCGATGAACGCCTTGCAGAATGGGTAGAGGAGCGTAAAACTAACTTCACTCGCAAAATGGCAGATGTGGCGATGGGAACGATCGGTGCAGTAGTACTAGATCGATATGGCAGCATTTGTGTGGGGACATCCACAGGCGGAAGAGGTTTCGAGCGCATCGGTCGAGTCAGCGACTCGGCAACTCCTGCGGGTAACTACGCTAACAAACTTGCAGGCGTAAGCTGTACGGGTGTTGGCGAAGATATCCTCGATGAAGGATTTGCCACTAGAGTAGTGGTGCGTGTCACTGATGGGATGACACTTCAACAAGCGGTCGAAAAATCGATTGCTGAGGCAAAGAGTCGCGATCGCGATTTTGGGGCAATTTGTCTCGATGCCAATGGCGCGATCGCATGGGGCAAAACCTGTCCTGTATTGTTCGCTGCATATCATGACGGTGAGAAAATACAGGATACACTATAGATTTAATAATCAGATCTCATAATCAGCTCAGAAAACTTAGAAGAATGTACCGACCGCTTAGCGGTCGGTACATTCTCTGATTTTGCCTGAACTGCTTATTTTTTCATCCCAACTTATTTCAAGGAGGTGATGAAAAACTATTTTTGATGGTTGCGATTAATTAAAGATGAGCTAAGCTCTTCAAGAGGCATGAACTGAAACTGTATGAAAGATGTAATCGTGATCGGCGCAGGAATAGCTGGTATAACCTGCGCCCAACAACTGAAGCAAGCAGGGCTAGATATAACCATTGTCGAGAAATCCGCAGGGGTCGGAGGACGTATGGCAACTAGACGTTTGCAAGGCACTTGGGTCGATCATGGTGCGCAACTAATTTCAGTGAAGAGCGATAGTTTTGGTAGGTTTGTGCGCAAACTACAGGATAAAGGGATCGTGCAAGAATGGACTCGTGATGTCTATCAGCTCTCGGCATCGGGATTGATCGCCCCAGAAGCAGATGCAAGACACACCCGTTACTGCTGTCCGATGGGTATGACCGCGATCGCCAAATATCTTGCCCATGAAATTCCGATCATTAATAATGCTCGTATCGTTAGTGTCAGTCACAAAGACGACAAATGGCAGCTAGTAACCGATCGCCAAGAATTATTGGAAACTGCGGCGATCGTCTCCACCATTCCCGCCCCCCAATTTCTCCCAATATTTGAAGAAGTGCTTGCGGCGGCTCCCAACTTTTTGCACGCAGTGCAGTCTGTTACCTTTGCGCCTAGCGTCACTATTATGGCTGGCTACAATGCCAGTAATTCTGTTCCTTCAGAATGGCAGGCTATTCGCTGTATTAACGATCCAATTCTTGATTGGATTAGCTACGACAGTAGCAAACATTCAGATAAAGCTATCCAACCAGTATTTGTACTCCAAAGTACCGCCGAATTTGCGAAGCAATCTATGGAAGAGCCCGATCTGGAAATTGCTGGTAAACCTTTACTCAACCAAGTGGGTAGATTATTAGCAAAATGGCTGGCTAGTCCCGAATGGTGGCAAGTACATCGTTGGCGCTATGCCCTCGCCGAAGAGTCTTTAGGTGTTTCTTGCTTATCCACAGCAATTCCATTACCGCTAATCTGCGCTGGCGATTGGTGTGCGGGTAAGAATATTGAAGCAGCCTATCATTCAGGGCTTGCCGCCGCAGAGTCAGCGATCGAATTACTTAAAGCTTAGGCAATTTATAGTTACTATGCATCGCCCATTAATCGATCATCTATTATTCAATCCAGATAGATACTCCCTTCCCATTGAAGGATTAGACATTGCGGCGCGAAGCGCCGCAATGTCTAATCCTTCAATGAAAAAACTAGGTATTGCTAAGTCTAAAAAAGCTCGTTCAAGACATTGACAAACAATGCAATCTTTTGCAATAATAAACGATTGTGAGATTTTATTGAGCAGCAAGACTCTTGGCTAATGTAATTGTTATTGGGGCACAGTGGGGTGATGAAGGTAAAGGCAAAATCACCGATTTGCTGAGCCGCTCCGCAGATGTCGTTGTTCGCTACCAAGGCGGTAATAATGCAGGACATACGGTCGTCGTCAACGATCGCACCTTTAAGTTACACCTGATTCCTTCGGGAATCCTGTATCCCAAAACGGAATGCATCATTGCCAGTGGCACAGTGATCGATCCGAAGGTGCTTCTAGAAGAAGTGGATCGACTCAAAGATTTGGGTATATCAACGGATAACCTCTTTATTGCGGAAACCGCCCATGTGACCATGCCTTATCACCGTGTTCTAGATCGCGCCTCCGAGGATCAGCGAGCCGAACACAAGATTGGTACTACGGGACGAGGAATTGGTCCAACCTACGCTGACAAATCCGAGCGGGTTGGCATTCGGATCATTGACTTAATGGACGAGAAACGCATAGCGAAAAAGCTGCGTTGGGCGATCGAGCAAAAAAACATTGTTTTACAAAAGCTCTATAATTTAGAACCCCTCGATGCTGAAGCAATTATTGCCGAATATCGTGGCTATGCGGATCGCCTCCGTCCTCATGTAGTTGATGCATCCCTCAAAATTGATGCGGCAATCCGTGAGAGACGCAATATTTTGTTTGAAGGCGCACAGGGCACATTGCTAGATCTCGATCATGGCACCTATCCCTACGTCACTTCATCAAATCCCGTTGCAGGCGGAGCCTGTATCGGTGCAGGAGTGGGACCAACTTCTATCGATCGCGTCATCGGCGTTGCCAAAGCATATACAACTCGCGTTGGCGAAGGTCCCTTCCCCACCGAGCTCCATGATGAGATTGGCAACCAGATCGGTGAGCGTGGAGCCGAATTTGGCACAACCACGGGACGCAAGCGCCGTTGTGGTTGGTTTGATGGCGTAATCGGTCGCTATGCGGTTCGCATTAATGGACTTGATTGTCTCGCTGTTACCAAACTTGACGTACTCGACGATCTCGAAGAAATCAAGGTCTGTATTGCCTATGAACTAGATGGTCAAGTCGTGCGCGATTTTCCCAGTGATGCGCGTGCCTTTGCTAGAGCGATCCCCATCTACGAGACTTTACCAGGATGGCGGCGATCGACTAGTGAATGTAAAACCGTCGAGGATTTACCCTCAGAGGCAAAGGACTATCTTAAGTTCCTTGCCGATTTGACAGGAACTCCGATCGCAATTATCTCCCTAGGCGCAAGCCGAGGGCAAACGATCATTGTGGAAGACCCAATCCATGGACCAAAACGTGGTTTGTTGAAAGCTTAGATTTAGCCGCTAGCTTTTAGCTTTTAGCTTTTAGCTTCTGGGTTAAATCTAGGTAATGACAACTACAAATTAAAAGCCAATAGCTAATCACTAAGGGCTAAAAGCCATTAAGCAATCATAAAGTTACAAAAAAATGCAATTACAAATCAACGCTACTACCCGTCCACCCGCAAACAATCGCGCACTCCGTCGTGATGGTCAAATCCCTGCCACTGTATACGGACATAAAGGGTCTGAGTCGATTTCGATCGCTTTAGATGCTAAAGAAGCAACTACTTTGTTACGGGAAGCGACGATTAATAACACATTAATCGAAGTAAATGTAACTGACGGTGACTTCAAAGGAAAAACATTATTGCGTGAAGTGCAAAATCATCCCTACAAGAATTCGATTTATCACCTCAGCTTTTTTGCGATCGAGTCCCAGTCAAAAATTGAAGTAGACATTCCTCTTCACTTCGTTGGCGTACCTGTCGGTGTAAAAGTTGGCGGTGGCTCTGTAGATACAATCAAGAACTACGTTCGTGTAGCTTGCGCCCCTACTAATGTCCCTGAGAGCTTTGAAATCGATATCACTGGGCTCGATATTGGTAAAGGCGTTCACGTCAGTGAAATTGCCTATCCTGAGGGTGTCAAGCCCGTAACCGATGGTACGGCTCTTGTAGTTACTATCCTTAAGAAGTAAATATACCTAGAAATAACAAAACCTTGCTCAGCAAGGTTTTGTTATTTCTAGATTGAGTATCAGCCGCGTAGCGGCTGGTACTACCTTGGTTCTAAGTTTATATGTCAATTCACGAAAGTGTGACAATACTTTAGCGAATTAAAAACCAAACCCAGTAAGATTTTGGTAATCGTTATCAGACTAAGTTTCTAAACTAGAATGATATGCCGATCGCGATCAACCTTGAGCCAGCCTTCGTCTTGTAACAATTTCATTGCTCTAGTTACAGTGACGCGGGTACTGCTAATCGCACTGGCAAGATGTTGATGGGTAAGACGCACGGTTAACCGAGTTCCATCCTCAACCGTTACTCCTACTTCTTGTTTAAGCAAAAGTAAAATTTGGCGGAGACGTTCTTCAACTCGCTTATTACTTACGAGAGCCAATAAAGCCTCAGTTTGCTGAAGTCGGCGATTGAGATGCTGCAAAATCCCCTGATAAAGTTGCGGAGACTGCTCGAGTTCGATCAGCGTAAACCGCATCAAGTCAACATCTGATAAAGCGATCGCTTGGTAGGGTTCTAAGTTCGTCAGGGGCAAGCCGAAGGGCATTGCTTGTACTGCAAATCCGACTAGAACTTCATCGCCAGAGGGATGCAAAGTATTTAATTGGACAACTCCGCGACAAACTACCCACACCTCATGGGGATACATGGGGATAATTTGACCACTTTTGTAAGTGTGCATGGTACGACCGCGATAAATTTCTTCGAGCGATCGCCGCCAGTCAGTTACAGAGTTTGTGGAGTTAAGATCAAAGCTTGAGAACGTATATGTCATATCAGCGTGAGGTACACATTTGTTATCCTATGTGTTTCTCGACACAATCAGGTTAAGCGAAGTTTATTAAATCGATAAATTCTTCTTAAACTTTTATTTTCCTAGAGCTTACAAACTCAGCTAAGTAGCTAAAACCAGAGAGAGTACCGCCCGCTTAGCGGGCGGTACTCTCTCTGGTTTTAGTTTTGGCTCAATAGGTGTTTCGGGGAGGTAAAGAAAGTAGGGAGTCTAGCAAAGCACTGAGCAAAGCTTTACCCCTCCTCTTGGCATTATGAACGAACTCAAAGAAGCTCAAATACAAAGGTAACTTTTCTTGAGAAATCCCACGATGAGGTCGTAACCAAGAGCGTAAAAGCGACCAAAAGCCTTCCATCGTATTGACATGAACTTCACAAAAGCCATCACCATCTTCATCTCTAGCATATTCGCCTACCCCATGACAAACAGTTTTGTGAGCATAACCCCAATCTTGTAAAGGGTTATAGATGGCATATTCGTCAGTGTAAACCA
>NZ_LIRE01000300.1 GCF_001402795.1 Pseudanabaena sp. 'Roaring Creek' | reverse complement strand
CAATCACTTCTTTGCATCTTTGTGGGGATATGTGAAATTGGAGGTTCTTAAACTCAATTCTAAGCTCAATCATTTTGCTCTCAAATCCAAATTGTATATTAAGGCTTTGCAGCAATCTTACTTGGAATGGCAATCCCTGAAACCTTTTTAGACTTCTGCGTAAGGTGAGTCAATAATATTTCTGGATATCATGATGAGATAGATCAGATTGTACAAGATAAAAGACAGAAAGTATTCAAAGATACGATGGGAGGATTAGTCACACAGTTCCAAAAAAATAATAATCTGAAGACTGAAGAGGAACACAATGATGTAGATGAGTTATCAAAAGCCCATCTTTCTTTTCAATTTAGAATTCAAAGCATGACACTCTACGAAGATCTGTTACGAGTCCGTGATGAGAGAAATCACTTAACTCACCATTTTCTGTTAGATTGGGATATGGATAATATCGATCAATGTCAAAATGCCATAGAGTATCTTAATCAGCAATATCGACTAGCTAAATCAGTTATGAATCATCTAATTGATCTCGCTAAGATGACGGATGAAAGTACAAAGCAAATGGTAGATGTCATGATTGCTGAATTGATAAAAGAGACCATAATTAAAAAATTAGTAGATATCAATAAGCAAAAAAATAAGAATGGATGGACTTCACTTACCTTTGCTGAGCAACGCCTTAGCCAAGATATTTCCAGAGAAAATATAAATAAGCTTAATTACACATATAATTGCGGAACTTTGAGAGACTTTATGTCAAAAACAAGTATTTTTGATATTGATGACGAGAAAACAGCTAAGGGAACGAAAACGGTATATAGACTAAAACTTGATATTGATCTTGATAACTTGTCTATACTAATGCCTGAGTTGGTTGTCGGTGTAGACCAATCATATAAATTACAACCAAATAATTACTGAAGTAAAAATATATAACTTATTAATGTTTTGGGTGTTGAGAGGGGCGATCGCTGTTTGATTTTGGTGGAATGGCGATTCAACTTAAAATCACTAATATCGACTCAGAAGGATTACTATCTAGCAAATAGATTTGTTCCTTATACTTAGTGATGAGAGCTACAAGAATATCACGATTACAATTGCCAATTCTCAGCCACACAAGCTTCGGTGGATGTCCATAAAGCAAACTCCGTTGATAAAAATCTGAATCCTTAGAAACTATTGTAAATCCATTATTCCGAGCATATTCCCAAATATCCTCATCAGGAAAACCCTTTAATCCACAGTCACGAATGTGCATACTCTCTGGAAAATCTACAGACAATATGCGTGGCAACTTTGGAGACAAATTCTCATCAAACAGCAACTTCATAGGGAATCACTGTTAAGCGGCGATCGCGATCAGCAGCAAATGCAAAACAAGCCTGTATATCTACAAGTGTCAAATCAGGAAAATCATCTAATGAGACTGTAAAAAAGTTTGTGTAAACTCAGGCTAAAACTATTGATTTTTCGTTGAATTTGCCAATAAAACACAAAAAAAATTACAGTCTCCATCTAATACCTCTTCAACACTCATTCCCCCACCGAGATAGTCAAACACATCTGATACAGCAATGTGGGTATTAACTATACATGGCTTCCCACTACGAATATTTGGATTGATGTGTATGCGATCGCGATAGTTTTTCATAATCAAGACTTACACATAATCTAATCCTATGATAACAGCGTCCTTATAAGAATTCATATTTTGAAAATGCGCTCGCTCTTTAACTTTTTTGAAGTGGCGATATTACACCCATTAAATTTGTTTTTTGCTAGACTACATACCAAACACTCATTGCTTTGAGGTTATTTATGAGATCAATAGAGCTTCTTACGCAAGAATTATTATCTCTACCTAGCATTTCTAGAGCGCTATTAGCGGAAAAACTAATCGAAAGCCTAGAATTTGATACCGATCCAACTATTCAAGCAACATGGACAGCCGAAGCAAAAAAAAGACGTGATGCAGTTCGTGATGGCACTGTTCAAACAATCGAAGGAGAAGATGCTCTAGCTCAGGTAAGGCGGTTACTTGTGTAATGAAGTATGTATTTCATCCCGATGCACTTGCCGAATATTCTGAGGCGGTTCAATACTATGCTGAACAGAGAACGGAAATCACGCAAGCTTTTATCAATGCAATTGAAGATGCAATTTTTCGGATTAAAGACTCTCCTAATCGTTACGCCACAATTGATGAAGATATTCGACGATGCATGGCAAAGAAATTCCCTTACGGAATCCTCTATACGATTGAGCAAGATTATATTTTAATCTTAGCCGTGATGCATTGCAGTCGAGCAGTTGGGTATTGGAAAAACAGGAAGTAAGGCGATCGCTGGTTGATTTTTGTGGAGTGGCGATTGTAATTTTGGGTATTGATGGGATTATTCAGTCTGTATTAACAAAGTTACTACTACATGAGTGAGGTTAACACCAATGTCAATAACCATAGAAGAAGACTAAGTAACCAGATCGTCTCCAGTAGCGATCGCCAATTCCTGCAAACGCTCCTGCTGATCTTTGGAAATGCAACTTTGAATTACTTCCTCTAGATCCCCTTCCAAAATTGGCGGTAAAGTAAAGTTTTGTCCCAGACGATGCTCAGTTAACCGACTATCTTTGTAATTGTAAGTACGAATCTTTTCGGAACGAGAACCTGTACCCACCTGTGATCGCCGCATTGAGGTAATCTCAGCTTGCTGCTCGCGCAATTTAATCTCATAGAGTTTGGCTCGCAAAATCTGCATCGCCCGCTCTTTATTCTGTAACTGCGATCGTTCTTCCGTACAGAAAATTCTAATACCTGTTGGTTTGTGAAACAAATCAGCGGCTGTTTCCACCTTATTGACGTTTTGACCGCCAGCACCACCCGATCGCGCCGTAGACATTTCAATATCCTTCGGATCGATGTGAATCTCAACCTCATCGACTTCTGGCATAATTGCCACTGTCGCCGTTGATGTATGCACTCGCCCCTGAGACTCTGTAGCAGGGACACGCTGCACCCGATGCACGCCCGACTCAAACTTAAGTTTGCTATAAACGCGATCGCCTTGTACTTCAATGATCGCTTCCTTAAAGCCACCCATTTCCGCCAAAGTTTCACTTACCATCTTAACCCGCCAGCCTTGACGCTCGGCATAGCGCGTATATAGACGCACCAAATCTCCTGCCCAGATCCCCGCCTCATCGCCACCCGTACCCGCACGGATTTCCAGCATGATGTTCTTATCGTCATTAGGATCTTGGGGCAGTAAGAGGATTTGGAGACGCTTCTCTAACTCTTCTAACTTTGACGATAGTTCTTCGACCTCAAGAGCCGCCATTTCCTTAAGTTCGGGGTCATTTGACTCCTTCAGGATTTCTTGCGACTCTTTATAATCTTGCTCCGCCTTACGAAAAGTGTCGTAGGTCAGAACCGTCTCTTCCAACGAAGCACGCACCTTCGCAATGCGCTGAAACTCGCCGTGATCGGTCGCCACGTCAGGATCTCCCATCCGACGAGTCAGTTCATTGAAGGTTTGTTCTACAGATTCGAGCTTTTTGATTAAGTAAGCAGCAGGCATGAAATTTGAGTTACCGCAAAAAGAAAGTGAAAATTCAGCTTATTTAGGTCAACCTTAAATCAATTCTTGGCTAGACCTGATTTTCGACAGCGGCTTTTTCATCAAACATACCGTACTTACGTAAGAAGCGCTCTACGCGACCTTCGGTATCGATAATCTTTTGCGTACCAGTATAGAAGGGGTGATTGCCCGACCATACATCAACATTAATTTCAGGATGAGTAGAACCAATTGTCGCTACCACTTCACCGTTGCAAATTACTTTTGCTTCGGGATACCACTTTGGGTGAATTCCAGCTTTAGGCATAGTCTTAGCTATAAAAAATCAAAAATTAAGCTTTTCTAGACTAACACGTAATTATACAAATAGGAAAAGACAATTTGCCATATCTTAAATTTTTTGAGTTTACGCAAGACTTTCAAGACGCACAATCCAACTGTTAAATATCGGACATTCGCGGCGAATAGTTTCTAAACCGATGTCTAGGGCAACTAATGAGCCATGTAAAACCTTATCGTATTGACTAAATATACTGAGAATCCGCTTAGAGGGTGCTGTCGTATAGCCATCATTAATATGCTCAGGTGACGGAAACTCACAGCGAATCTTTCTCAGATTAACGACTACTTGTGGATCATCACACCAGTTTTCAAAAGCTTCGGGTTCACTGAACAACAAACTTTCAAACTCATGAATCATCAGGTTGGCAATGAAGTTTGATTCTGCAATATCATCCTGAAAGGATTGCTGAAGTATCTTTGCTCTCTTAACTGATGCTAAACCTGTAGGTATTGCTAATTTTGGGAAATCCTTCGGGAATCCATAAAAATCGATCAGTGTCGTTACCCACGCATTAGGGTCTTCCTTACATTTTTTTTCAATCTGATTTTTAAGCTTGCCATAGGTTGATATACCACCTTTACCGATTTTACTGGTACGCAAAATAATGGGATTAATCCAAATATCTAGTCGAGCAAAATGGCTCGTTAGCAGTTCTCGCACAAAGGTTTCTTCGGTTTGCCCCTCACAGAAAATATGGACTCTAATCATCGCGATGGTCTACCACCCAACAGATTTTTTTGCCACAATTCACCTAAAGAGTACTCTTCTAGCCATTCAGCTAAAGCATCTTCATCTAGTCGGTGTAAATGTGTTGCCCCTTCGATGCGATCGCACACAATTACATCAGAGACATCAAACTCATTGAGTAATGCTACTGACTGGGTAGAAACTATGACTTGCTTAGATTTGGCTGTAGAGCGCAGCAATGAAGCCAGAACATTAATGGCGTAGGGATGTAAGCCCAACTCTGGCTCATCGATCAAAATCATTTCGGGCTGCTTATCCTCTGGTTGCATCAACACAGTCGCAAGACAAATAAACCGCAAAGTCCCATCGGAGAGTTGATAGGCTTTAAAGGGTATATCTTCACCTTTTTCAACCCATTCCAGTTGAATTTGGTCTTGATTATTAGGATCAGGACGCAAATAAAAATCCCCAAAGAATGGCGCTACTAACTGAATCGTTTTGACAATTCTTTGATAGTGCGTTTGATACTGCTCTTTTAGGAAGTAAAGATATGCTGCTAAATTTTGAGCGTCTGATCTAAGATAAATATTATCGTTTATGGCTTGACGTTGTTTGACTAAAGAACTATCACCAGTATCGTGGAAGTGGTAGAGTCGCCAACTTTGCATTACTGGTACTGTGTAATCGTAAATTTCTGTACGCTGCTTTTGTGATTCAACTCTAGTCTCAAAATAACCCGAGCCAACATGCCAATCACCGTATCTATTCCACCAGAAATTCTCATCAGCAAAAACCATGCGGTTATCTTGGGTTGGCTCTAGAACAAATTTGTAGCCGTTATTACCAAAGTAAAATTCAGCAGTCATTTGCGGAGTGCTTTTGCGCCCGAAATACAGTAGAGAATCTGGACCACCTTGCTTACTGACATAAAGCTGTAAGTTTCTAGCAAGTATTTGTTGAATCATGCGAAAGATAGCGATAAAGTTGGACTTGCCAGAGCCATTAGCCCCAATCAAGACATTGAGTTTTTTTAATTTAAGATCACATTCACGGATTGATTTAAACCCTTTCAGTACAATTCTTGATAACTGATCTTGGTTCATGGTTGTAGCCTATGGATACCAAAACATACCTTTAATGCCTTCGGGATCAGCGTTGAAACCTAGTTGACTGTAAAACTCGACCACATGGGCATCGGCGAAGAGGCTGATATTGCTAATGTCGGATTTGCGTAACTCGCGGATCATTTCCTCCATCATTGCTTTGCCTAACCCTCTACCTTGAAAATCAGGATGGATCACCACATCCCATAGAGTGGCATTAAAGGCATAATCAGAGGTAGCACGAGCAAACCCTATTAAACGTCGAAAACCACCACGATGCTCCCACATTGATAGGACAACAAAACTATGTTGTAAAGCAATCCGAACCTTACGAATTGGTCGCCTTGCCCATCCCACTGAGTCACATAACTCTTCTAGTTCGTAGAGATCGATATCTTTTTCAGTGCTAAAGAAAATCTGTCCGCTTTGGTTTGGCACTTGGCGAAGTTTTGTTTTTTTTGTCGGTTCTAGGGTGTCAGAACCAAATAAGCTTTTCCAGAACCCCATTTGCCCAGTTTATATATAGCGGCGATCGCCCTGTTTGTTACAGATATTCTAAACGCTTTAGTATTGTATCTGCTTTTGTTGAAACCAAGCGATCGTAAATATATTGATCGTGATATTGCCCGCGATCGATCATGATATTGGCGATCGCAAATATGGCAATCGTAAGTATATAAGGTGTGATTATTGAAATACTGGAGGCTTTTAGTCAGTCTCGTCTCTATGTTGGTAGAATTATGCCATCATTGCTGCCTTTGCTTGAGTCACTATTTATTTCTTTTAGTAGCTAGGCATAATTAAAATTCAGATCTAAAACCTGCGGTGCACGCGCAGCGTGCGCCGCAGGTTTTAGGGTTTTATATTTAATTAAGCCCACTTA
>NZ_LIRE01000299.1 GCF_001402795.1 Pseudanabaena sp. 'Roaring Creek' | reverse complement strand
AGGAGTCCATCGGGCAATGGTCAACGAAGCAGTCAGGTTATGTACCCGATTACCAGACTATGACGAGTGGTTTTAGCCATGACAGTTTACATATCAGTCAAACTAAGTACAAAATTAGTATGTGATTGTGAAGCCTATAAATTTCCACACGAACCATTCAAAGGCTTGTGTAGTACACCAATACCGCCCATAGATACAGTTGACTACAAACTATCTAGCGAGACGGCATTGAAAATATATTATGCATTAAATAAATACCATAGATAAAAATCTTACACGGTATACCGTTGTTGTTTTTAATAGAATACTTTGCTTTATTGAAGTTACAGACGTTCACAAAGAAGCAAAGATCTATGTTAGTAACCTGTATGGGGTCTTCATCCTACGACTACGTTAAACAAGATACAGGAGAGCGCAAACAGGGCGCATCCTTTACCTATCTTTCAAAAGCTTCCTCCTCAGGAAGTAGTATTCGTAGCGGATGGATGCCTATTGAGATGAGAATACCCTTCGAGTCGAGGAATACTTTTGATAAACTTCCAGCCGTTTATGATGTGGAGTTTGGCTTAGTGCCGTTGCGTAGTGGAGGAGTCACTCAAGTATTTGTAGGCGCAAAATATATACGACCTGTCGAGCTAGACTTTCCTGCTTTACTACAAAAAGAACAGGCAAAAGCAGCCTAGAAGGACATCATGCCACCAACATCACCAAGCGCAGACATATATAACCAAATCATCCATCTGTGCCAGTGGTCGATAGATATAGGGGCAAAGATGTATCCCACCTTATGGGGGATATTGCTATTTAGAAGATATTTCAAGTATTAGCCATCATGCAATATGTAGATATCCATCCAGCCTTAGCAGAATGCCTGATGTGGGCAGTATGGACAATAATCTTCCATTCTGTCTGCTGGACAATCACGAAAATGTTAGCAGGTTACTAATATGGAAAGAACATTAATAGCACAGTCTAACCCTACAGTACCTACATCGCCCGATCAGTGTCCTATAGGAAATCTTGATTCAGATTTTAGATGTAGAGCCAAAAATATTGTAGTTAATGGATCTCCAACTAACGTAGTTTATCCTAATTTTTCAGTACCAACAGACGGCATAGTAGCAACCCTTCCTAATTATATGGATCCTCCTTTTTATGGGAAGTTGCAGGAGGGATTTGTTGAGGCAGTCGTATTGGGTCTGATTTACTTAGGAATAACTTTGGTTGTTAAGTTCATAAACTCATTGAAACAATGATTGCATTATTAATCATTTCAACAGTGCAATTTAACATTGCAGCGAACGCCCAAATCGCCGT
>NZ_LIRE01000769.1 GCF_001402795.1 Pseudanabaena sp. 'Roaring Creek' | reverse complement strand
GGTATGCTCTCTATCTTTTATTGACTTGTAGCTGGGCATAAGTATAGCTATCGCCAAATGTACTAGGACATAAACCCCAAGAATTGACTGGCGGCGCGAAGCGCCGCCAGTCAATTCTTGGGGTTTGATTTGTCCTAATTCAAGTGACTGTAGCTATAAAATCCAGATCTAAAACCAATTCACGAAAATGTGACAACACTTTTGGAAATTAAAAATTAAGCCTAGTAAGGGTTTTCAAGTTACGAGGTTTGCAAAAATTCTGCAAACTGAGGATCGGGTTTTGATCGATCGCGCAATTTCCTTATATCGCGATCGTTTCTCAATCATTGGCTTATTTGAAAATGCGCTTTATCCTGAAATCCCTGAAACCCTTGCAGCTATTCGGGCAGAAGGATGTCAGACCTATATAGTAACCTCTAAGCCCCATGTGTATGCACAACGGATTGTCGAGCATTTTGGATTGTCGGACTTTTTGATGGTATCTATGGCAGTGAATTAGACGGTACACACAGCATTAAAGGTGAATTAATTCGGCATATTTTGCTTGCAGTAAACCTTGATGCAAAAGCAACCGTAATGATCGGCGATCGCTCCCACGAAACGATCGCCACCAAGCAAAACCAAGTTTTTGCGATCGGTGTTACCTATGGCTATGGTTCCGTAGAAGAATTAAGCAATAATGGTGCTGACGTGATTGCTAATTCTCCCAAAGATATCCTCCCATTAATTCCATTTAAATTATAAATTCCTTCATTCACCATGCATGAATTGCTATCCTCGATCGATTCTTCTCTAATCCAGCAGCTAGTCTTTTACTTCCATAAAATTGATTTTACTCTTCTAAATCGACTTTCCTTTTTGCTGTTTATTCTAGCGATGTTACTATCGACGGGATTGAGTCTCACCGTACCGCAGATCCTAGAACCCCTGCGCAATTGGCGGTTAGTAATTTGCGCGTTAGTGGCAAATTTTGTGATAGTACCGCTTTTAGTCTTTATGGCGCTGCAATTCGTGACCGTGAGTGAACCAATCAAAATTGGCTTTACGATCCTTGCCGTTGCCGCTGGACCTCCTGTATTACCCAAGTTAGCCCAAATCGTAAATGGAAACCTTGCCTTTGCCGCAGGATTGCTAATGATATTGATGCTGGGTTCTTCGATCTTTATGCCGATCGTTTTACCGCTAGTTTTAGATGGCGTACAGATTAGTCCTTGGCAAGTTGCGAAGCCTCTATTTATCTCTCTCTTACCTCCCTTAGCGATCGGGTTATTCATTCGATCTCGCTTTGAGGCGATCGCCACCGTTGTCGCTCCATTCCTACGCCGAGTTGCTAACTTTGCTTTCATCTCAGGGATAGGTTCAGCATTCATCTTACAATTTAATAGTCTAATTGAGCTGGTTAAGAGTGGTATGGTCTTCGCGATCGCCATTTTCATTATCGTCGCCTTTGCCGTGGGCTATCTGCTTGGGGGACCCAATCTCGATACAAGGTTAACCCTTGGAGTCGGCACGGCTCAGCGGAATATCGCAGGAGCCCTCTTAGTAGCGGGTACAAATTTTAACGATCCTGCAATTATCAGCGTAATTGTGGTGACGAGTTTATCTTTATTTGTAGTAATTCGATTGATTGCTAGATTCTCCATAAATCCAAAAGCTCCATTAACGGATGTCAGCACAACTTCCCTCAATACTCAATAACAAACAGAAAGATATAGCGATCTCCCAGCGATCGCTATATCTTTCTGTTTGTTGAAACGGGCTATGAGGAAGGGTTTGCTACGCAAACCCTTCCTCATAGCCCAAAAGTAAAAGCCTTGCGTAGCAAGGCTTTTACTTTTGGACTTTTATAGCTGCCGCCAACTGTATCAGGACATAATACCAAATCACAAAATGGCGTAGCCATTTTGTGATTTTAAAACCCTTGCTGGATTTGGGTTTTATACCAATCCCCAAAAGTGTAGCCACACTTTTGGGGATTGGTATAAAACCCAAAAGAGAGTTGCCGCGCTCTGCGCGGCAACTCTCTTTTGGGTTTTGATTTTGTCCTAACAAAACTGGCGGCAGCTATACCTTAAGGATAGGGGAATTATAACGAAATAATGATTGCTTGATTCTTATCATAACGTTATGATAAATTCTACGGGCATGGAAATTTGCTCCAATTTGCAGGCTTTACATTAAGCTAAATTCAAATCTAGAGTCAAGAAAAGGCAGGAAAAATGAGCCGAGTAATAGCAGTATTTAACCAAGCTGGGGGGGTAGGAAAGACGACGGTTGCCCAAAATCTTGGTTATCATCTTGGTAACAGAGGGCATAAAACCCTTTTGATAGATATGGATCCCCAAGCTTCGCTCACGGCATTTATGGGAATAGATACTAAAAACTTAAACTTAAGTATTTATAATTCATTAATTGCTGAGATTGAAGGTGAACAACCGATCGCTTTGCCGATTATCACCGATCTCTATGGGATGGATTTATGTCCAGCCAATCTTAATCTTGCTAAAGCAGAGCAGCAGCTTGTATTAGAAGAACTAAGAGAATTTCGACTAAAGGAGGCGATCGCTCCTTATCTTGAAATTTATGATTTTGTGATTATTGACTGTCCCCCCAGTCTGGGTATTTTAAGTGTGATTAGTTTAGTTGCCGCTACTCATGTACTTGTGCCAATTCAAACTCAGTTTAAAGCCTTGATGGGGACAGACTTATTACTCGGAACTACCAAAAAAATCCAGAAACGGCTCAATAAAAATTTAAAGTTAGCAGGATTTTTACCCACAATGTATGCGTCTTCTACTGCTATGGATCAGCAAACTCTGTTTGATATTAATGGTCAACTTTCGGCGATCGCGCAGGTGTTTTCTCCTCTCCCTCGTGCTACGGCTTTGTCGGAAGCAACAAAAGCACTTAAGCCATTTGGGGCATATCTGGGTACTAATAAAAAGGGTAATAATGGCGCAATTTTGAAAATTTTTGATGAAGTTGCCGAGGCAATGGAAAAACTATGATCAAACCACCATCTAAAGTTCAAACGAAACTGTCAAATATTGCTCTATTTGATGATGATGACGACGATGAGATTAGCAGGTTTGATGGATTAATTGCGATTGGTGATATTTCTTTGCCAAAACAGCAGCCGAGACGTTATTTCGATCCTGTCAAAATGCAGGAACTCCAAGAATCAATCCGACATCATGGTATTCTCGAACCGATTCTTGTTCGTCCTTTAGGAGATGGCTATGAACTGGTAGCGGGTGAACGACGATTGCGAGCAGCCAAAGAATTGGAGCTTAAGGAGATTCCCGCCATAATTCATGAGTTAACGACAGAGGAAGCCTATGAGATCGCTCTGATTGAAAATCTGCAACGGGAAGAATTAAATCCCGTGGAAGAGACCGAAGCAATTTTACAGATTTTGTCCTTGCGATTAAAGTTACCCGAGAAAGAAGTAGTTTCCTATCTTTACAAAATGCGTGTGACTCCAGAACAGGAGCGGGAGGGTGCGATTGCAGCGATCTCTAATCAAGTCATTAGTATTTTTGACTCATTGCAAACGATCAAATGGGAATCCTTTGTGGTCAATCGCTTGCCATTATTAAACCTACCTGAAGAGGTCTTAGAAGCCCTCCGTCAAGGTCAGATTGAATATACAAAAGCTACGGCGATCGCCACGGTTAAGGATATTGAGAAAAGGCAATCTCTTTTGACAGAGGCAATTAATTCAGGATTATCTTTGCTCCAAATTAAGGAAAAAATTCGCGATATTAAAGCAGGTCAAATTACCCTAAAGCCAGTAACTCTGAAGACCCGTTTTACCAACTCTATGCAGCAACTAAAAAAATCAGCAGTATGGGAAGATCGCTCAAAGCAAAAATCTTTAGAAAAACTTATCCTCCAAATAGAGGCTTTGCTTAGCTAAATTAAAGAAATGTTATAAGCCAACTATTTTGGCGCGTCACTTTGGAGCGTCACTATCGTCAAGCTTTTCGGATGCTTTTAAAAATGCTCGCTTAGCCGCCATTTTATTCTTACGATTGGTGTAGCGCTTAAAGCTACGGACATCGCGATGACGGGTTAACTCCATGGCTAAAGATGGATCTAACTCATATTTAACAATTAAATTCGTGGCAAAAGTATGTCTCCCGCGATGGGAATGAAGATCGATTCCCGTTTTTTTGGCAAGATCGTCCATGACATGACGCACACCCCAATAGGTTAAGCGTTTGCCATAATTGCGATTGGAAAATGATATAAACAAAGGGGACTCGGGATGTAGATCCCCTTCTTTCTCTTTGCGCCAGTCCAAATAGTTATTAATGTGACGCAATCCCAGTTTTGTTAAAGGTACTTCTCCCTTGCTATCCCACTTGGCTACAGGAATTACTAACTCCCCATTACAATAATGTTCTACGTTCAGATTGCATAGTTCTTCCCCTCGTAACCCATGTAGTAACACTGTGAATAGGGCTATATCTCTGACAGGAAATTTACCTAATGCGATCGCCTGATAAATTTGCTCTACCTCTTCATCATCTAGATCTTTTGCGACAGACTCAGGCAATCTTTCTAATTGAATCCCCATAGTCGGGTCAAATTTCACATATTCAGAAATCAACAACCACCGATAAAAAGACTTTAGAGTTTGTAAGACTCGATTAACCGAGCTGAGAGCTAGTTTTCGTTCTTTGAGTAAAAATGTTTTAAACTGAGCTACTTTACGGCGAGTCACATCGTTCCAAGTAAGACTGCACCAACCCATAAATATACTTAAGTCGGCTTGGTAAGCTTTCTTACTTTTAGGTTGTAAAGATCTAGAGGCAAGAAACTCATCTATTTTAGCTTGACGTAAATCTATGGATATTGGTTTATGGGGAGTCTCGCTAGCATAAACTAACAAAACTGGTTCGGGAGTAGGATTTTTTAACATTAATTTATTTGAATATTCGGATAATTTCTACAAAAAACTAAAATTCTCATCATTAAGTGATATTAATTCACGAAAGTGTGACAACACTTTTGTGAATTCACAACCAAACCCAGTAAGGGTTTTCAAAGCTGAAAATGTTGTAGCCATTTTCAGCTTTGGTATGAGATCTAGAAACTATAGGGTATGCGCTGTTCTATTTCCTTGAAATTTTACTTTGGGGTGGATAGCTAAGTATCTTGATGAGCTAGATTAATTTTAGAACAAATAAGAGACAATTATTTGCTCTAAGGTATTTCTAAGACTAATTAAATTTTATGACGGTGTTAGGTGGCATATTGTAACTTGGTTTCTCAGAGCGCGATCTGAAATTTATTTTTGCTACAGTTACGGCAGAGAGCCTTTCCTAATACCATCTTTCACAAACTATTAAGTATTGCTAATATTAAGTATTGCTAATAAGTATTGCTAAGTAGCTGGACATAATAAAACAACAGAGTCAAAAGCTAGAGTCAAAAGCTGTGGTGCAAACTATACGTATGTCACGGCTTTCGGGTTTTAAAAATTTGATTGTGCCTTGCTTTTTTAGAAATATGTCGTATTACTATGTAATATATAAATATTGTCCATTTTGGTTGATTCTAAAAGCATTCATCATCCTATTAATATTTGTGAATTGTCATATTTCAATCTTAATCTTTGCAATGGGGAGACTTATATGCTAGGTTTGATTCGTTATTAAAAATAACCTATGAGCAAAGTATGAGCAAAAGTCAAACATTTGTAAAATCGGTTGATTGTCAGACTGTCTCAAAAACTGTTTATGATGCAGTTATTGTAGGTTCGGGAGTAGCAGGGGCTATTGTTGCCAAGCAATTGAGCGAGCAAGGAAAGCGGATTTTAATTATTGAAGCAACCCCAAGCAAAGATTTAAGCATTGCAGGTTTTCAAAGTTACGTTGATCATTTCTATAGCGCAACTGCAAAGGATGCTAACTCTCCCTATCCGTCCAATCCTAACGCTCTAAGTCCCAACAATATAGATGACTACTTTCAAGAATTAGGTCCCATGAAGCTTGGCGGTTCCTATACCCGAATTACAGGTGGAACTACAATGCATTGGGAAGCTAAAACCCCAAGAATGTTACCAGAGGATTTTCAACTATACAGCAGGTACGGACAAGGGCTAGACTGGCCGATTACCTACGAAGAACTGATGCCCTACTACCGTAAGGCGGAGTATGAGATTGGCGTTTGCGGAGACGTAAAAGAACAAGAATCATTGGGTGTTATTTTTGATGAGGGGTATGTCTTTCCAATGGAAAAGCTTCCTCCATCTTATTTAGACGAAAAAGTTCGCGAGAAAATTGATGGTACTCAAGTTGAGCTAGCTGGCGAAACCCTAACTTTAGGGCTTACAACCTTCCCTCAAGGGCGCAATGGAGTGCCTAATCCTAGTTACGATCGGGGCAACGTTTTCGTACCCGATGGCGTTACGAGTGAAGAGCCCATTGAATATGGAGAACGCTGTCAAGGGAACGCCAATTGTGTTCCGATTTGCCCTGTTCAAGCGAAATACGATGCTCGTCGAACTTTGGGTAAAGCATTTCAAACTGGTCGAGTGGAAATGCTGAATCAAGCCGTAGCCTTTCGAGTAGAAACAAATCCTGAAAACGGTCGGGTAGTTGGTATTCACTATAAGCATTATGAAGATCCCGATTCGCCGCAACATACCACAGGAGTGGCTAAGGGAATCTTATTTGTTTTAGCCACTAACGCTGTCGAAAATGCTCGATTGATGCTTGCTTCCGAATTGCCTAGCACCAGCGGACTGATGGGTTGTCATCTAATGGATCATCCTTTTCTCTTAGCTTGGGGGTTGATGCCAGAGGTAACGGGGACTATGCGTGGTCCGCTTTGTACGTCAGGAATCGGTACTTTCCGCAAAGGTGCTTTCCGACATCAACAGTCTGCCTTTGCCATGGATATCCATAATGATGGTTGGGGCTGGGCTACTGGCTCTCCTTATACTGAAGTAGTTGATGCTGTCGATAATAAGAATAAGTATGGTCAAGAATTGCGCCAGACTTTAATCAGTCGAATTTCACGGCAATTATTACTAGCATTCATGTGCGAATTGCCAGCCGATCGCAGTAATCGCGTTACGATTGATCCTCAATTCAAAGACCAATTAGGGAATTATCGTCCTGTCATTTCTTTCAATATATCTGACTACTGTCTTAAGACCTTTGCCTATGCCAGATACATTTCCCGCTTGATCTTTCAGCGCTTAGGAGTAGAAGACTACACCCATTACGATCAGTCAGATCCTCAATACTTTACCTATGCAGGAGAAGGATACTTTTATAAAGGTGGGAATCACTTTTCGGGAACCCATGTGATGGGAACGACGAAGAATAATTCAGTTGTGAACTCCAAACTTCGTTCTTGGGATCATGAAAATCTTTACCTTGTCGGAGCAGGAAGTATGCCATCTATTGGCAGTTCTAACACCACATTGACTCTTGCAGCTCTGAGCTTTTTAGCTTCTGAGGAAATGCTTAAAGACCTAGAAGCTAAATAAAGATAGGGATTTAAGAATTAATTATTCTAATTGATTATTCTATTGTCGAAATAACATAACCGAGCATATATTGCTAGCAGAGGTATTATGACCACGGACAATGATAGTTTAAAGCTAATTAATACGGTTGAGGAACTACGATACTATCTGATCCAAGCGTTGAAGATAGAACATGCCACCATTCCTCCCTATCTAACCGCATTGTATTCCCTAAAATCAGGTAGCAATTTAGAGGCTTTCCATATTATTCGGGCTGTTGCTGTGGAAGAGATGTTGCACCTTACCCTAGTTGCTAATGTCCTAAATGCAGTCGGTGGCAGTCTTCAATCAACTCTGACTGCTCCCGATTTTATCCCTACCTATCCTACCTATTTACCCACGGGATCGACGGATTTTAAAGTAGGTTTGAGCAAGTTTTCTCCCGAAACAATAGAAACTTTTCTTAATATAGAGCGCGCCAAGGAAGTTGCCGAAGATCAACCCTTAGTCGTGTCGCGCACTCTGCGTGAATGCTTGCTAACTATTCTCAATTACGATCCGACCTATACCTTTTACAGTATTGGTTTGTTCTATGCCGAGATTGTTCGAGGTTTGTATGCTCTCCACAAAGAAATGGGTGATGCGTTGTTCTGCGGTAATCCCGATCGCCAGATTACCCCACAGTATTACTACAACGGTGGCGGAGATATTATTCCTGTTACCGATCTAAACTCAGCCATAAAGGCTTTGAAGGTGATCCAAGAGCAGGGAGAGGGATCGAGGGCAGGTGCTGTTTATGATGCAGAACGCCAAATCTCCCATTACTTCCGATTTCAACAACTATTGTTGGGTCAGTTCTATGTGGTAAACAGCGACGATCCGACCAATTCCGATCTCCCCGATCATCCTACTGGTAAAACTTTTACGGTAGATTGGGATGCGGTTTATCCACTCAAGTGCAACGCTAAATTAAGCGATTATAAACCTGAAGATTCAGAATTGTACGCAGCTGCCCAAGAATTTCAGCAATCCTATAGTAATTTCCTTGCAGAAATTGAATATGCTTTTGACGGTCATCCTGAAGCTCTAATTCCTGCTGTAGGCGGGATGTTTCGTTTAAAAGAGCAAGCTAATTTGCTCATTCGCAACCCGATACCTAGTTTAGAAGGAGTTAACGCAGCACCAATCTTTCGGTTGGATTAAAAGTTCGCTCTTATCAATCCTTATAACTCAAATTATTAGAATTTATGAATGATCGACTTGAATTTATAGAGTATTTTCTTGAATTCTCAGTAATCTTGACTGGGTACTCTCGGTTTCATCTGCAAGGAACTGACCAAGTTTCCTCTTACTTTGATACTGTCCGAAATGTCGTTGGCGATGATTTATTTGCAGAACTTTTAAACACCTTTCATGGTTTGGATCTAAAAGCTAAAAGTGAAGGTGATGAGTCAATATTAACTAATGGTCTGCGATTGGACATACTTGGCTCTGAGAAACTTGGTCCGATCGCTCGAAATATCATTAAGCTCTGGTATGTCGCTACTTGGTATCCACTGCCAAAAGCTTGGCGAGATAACTTTGGGACTAAGGAGAAAGATGGAACTTTTGTTGTTAGTCCGCAAGCTTATCCTGAAGGGCTGTTATGGCCAACTCTTGGGGTTAATCCGCCAGCGGCAAAAGCCCCTGGTTATGCAACTTGGAGCGATCCACCTAAGGTTAGTCTTAATTCCTAATTTAGGTTAAGGGAAAGTTAATAAGGTGTTAATAATTAAGTTGTTAAGTTGTAAATAATATGAATTTCTTTCTGTCTTTATTATTACTAAAACTTAATCATCATCTTCCCTAAACCTCTGAGATAATTTCTACAAGCAATAAAATTCTTACTTGATTTTATTGCTTAAGCTTATCGCTCAATCTTATCTCTCAGTTTTATCGCTCAATTTTATCGCTCAATTTTATTGTCTAGTTCTAAGGTCAAACTATGAGTATCAAAAGTTGGTTCCGTGGCTTCTCAGCGATGGTCATTGCTCTTTTCTTGAGCTTCATGTTTTGCAATCTTCCCGCCCATGCCTTTGTGGCGACTGACTACCAAAAACTACTCATTACCAATGCCTGTAACAATTGTGATTTGTCAGGAGCCGATCTTTCTTATAAGGACTTGTATGGCAGTGCGCTCAATGGGGCAAATTTATCTCACGCAAATCTGGCTGGAGCTTTGCTCAATGATGCCAAGCTTAGAGGTGCAAATTTAAGCCAAGCTAATCTCTCAGAGGGAATACTGATGGGAATAGACCTCAGCAGAGCCGATCTAACGGAAGCTAATCTGTCTAAGGCAGATTTGTATAACGCCCTTTTGAGCAGTGCGAATCTGACTAAGGCAAACCTGAGCTCCAGTACTCTAGATTCTTCGGTCGCTACAGATGCAAATTTTTCTAATGCGATCGTGACGGAGACTACACTAAAATCAATAATTCTTTCGCGAGCGAATTTGTCGAATGCGGATTTTTCTAATTCTAAGATGAGAAATAGTAGATTGATGAGTTCAAATCTTAAGGGAGCTAAATTTGGAGGTGCAGATCTGAGTAATTCAGTCATGCCCGATTCAACTACTTATAACGGTGATGTGACTAAGTTTGGAGCTTCTAATTAAGTTCTAAAACTTTATTTTGATTTGACGATTTTCAAAACTATGATTCAGAAATCGGGAAAGAATGGGACGGATTGTATTTCTGTAAGAAATTTATTGGAATCGGTAATCTTTGTCGAGTAAAAATCTTGAATAATGCAACCTTTCTATTGCTTTTCCGATTTCTGTTTATTCAATCAATCTAATATACTCTTTAGGCTTCAGGAATAAAAATCATGATGATCCAAGATGAGCCTTTCCTAGCACCAATTGTCCGTAAGATCAGACTGCTTGGTACTTTATTAGTCTTGGCTACTGTCTTTGTTTTGGTTGGTATGACTTTTTCTCCACTTCAAGTCAATGCGGCAACGATGCAAGAGCAGCCATCGATCGCTCAGGTTTCCGTTAAGCCAACTAATAAGCCTACGGTACGTATACCTAAGTTCGATTCTAAGAAAGTCTTTTTAGGAATTACGCCTACAGGTTGGAGCAATAGTGACGATCCCAGCATTGACTTGGTTCCACCTATTCCTTACCGACAAATCTTTAGTGAAATGGCGCTGGCGGGTTTTAAAGGTTCGCAAATGTCAGGCAAATATCCTCAAGATTTAACGGAATTAAAAAAAGAATTGGGATTGCGAGGTTTGACAATTTCGGAACCATGGGTAGGCACTTATTTCACCATTGGCGATAAAACGGATAGCCAGAAAATCTTCGATCAACAGCTTGCCTTTATGAAATCAATTGGTGGCGATACAATTGTGGTGGCGGAGTTAGGTGGAGCTGTGCACCAGCAGCCGATCGCTCCTTTACCCAATCGCCCAATTTTTAATGATACTCAGTGGAAAGCCTTAACGGATGGCTTAAATGATTTGGGCAAGCAGGCTCACGATGCAGGTATGAAGCTTGTCTATCATCCCCATGTGGGAACTGGCGTGGAAACAATGGCTGATATCGATCGCCTCATGACTGGAACCAATCCTCAATATTTGAGTTTGCTTCTTGATACTGGACATCTTTACTATGCTGGAGTCAATCCCCTAGAGGTGACCCAAAAGTATGCCGATCGCATCAAGCATGTTCACCTCAAAAATATTCGTAAGCCGATATACGAACAATCTAAAACAGATGGGCTGAGCTTTTTAAATTCGATTCGGGCAGGAGTTTTCACTGTCCCAGGCGATAAGGAAGGCGATATTGACTTTAAGCCGATCTTAGACAGGCTTGCCCTTGCGAAATATGAAGGCTGGTTGATTGTGGAAGCAGAACAAGATCCCAACAAGGCAAATCCTTTGCAATACGCTTTGATGGCTCGCACTTATCTCAAGCAAGTTACTGGATTGTAATCCAATTTGATGATTCTCAAAATTCAATCCGATAGAAACGTAATCTGATTCTATTTTGACATCAGATTATGTATTTATACCAAGTTAAGAAATGGCTAGCCATTTCTTAACTTAAAAACCCCTACTAGGTTTGGTTTTTAATTCACAAAAGTGTGGCAACACATTCGTGAATTGGTATTTCTTATAGTGATTGATAGGAATAGACGCTTTGGATTGGAGCAAAATTATAGAAGCGATCGAATAGAGAGGAAGCAGCTGAAATGGTGAAAAAATGTATCTGTCTTTTAGTCTCAATTCTTGCAATTTGTGCATTTGTTTTACAACCCATGTTTATCCCATCGGCTTTGGCTCAGTCTACAGTTAAGACGGGCTGTGAGAAGGAGCCGATCGATATTGAGAAATATGGAGGTAAACCTTTCCAAAATCCCGAAGAGATTAGGTCTAAAAATGGGCTGTTGGAAACTGCTATCGAAGTTAGATACGCTCAAAATCAGATTGCAGCTTGCTCGGTTAATCTGCGCTCCTATAACGGTAAATTAGTTGGTCCTACTTTGCGGGTTAAACCAGAAGATACTATCAAGGTTAATTTAATCAATAATCTTCCCCCAGAGACTAATCCCCAAACCGACCAGAATAATAACCTACCTCGTGCCTTCAATACCACTAATTTTCATACCCACGGTCTGCATGTTTCCCCAGAGGGTATTAGTGATAATGTTTTACGTGAAATGCCACCTCAAGATAATTTAGGCGATGCATCGCCCCAATATCCAATTGAGATAGCTCTTCCCAATAATCATCCTGGTGGAACCTATTGGTATCATTCCCATTTGCATGGATCGACGGCTTTACAGGTGTCGAGTGGTATGGCTGGAGCCCTGATAGTTGAAGGTGGACTCGATCGTATTCCTGAAATTGCGGCAGCCAAGGAAAAGATTTTTGTTTTTCAACAAATTACCTACGATGAGCAGGGAACAATAGAAAACTATAACGATCTTACTCCAACTGGTTGGACAAATTCAAAGCGCTACACCACTATTAACGGTCAAATTGTTCCCAAGATTGAAATGCGTCCAGGAGAAGTTCAACATTGGCGGTTTATTCATGCTGGGGTAGGAGAAAGTCTAAATTTGCACCTCACCCAAGTTAGTGATAATCGCTCAATCTCACTCCGTGAAATCGCCGTGGATGGCATTCCCTTGGGGCGAATGGATAATTGGAATAGGCAAGCTTTAGAACTTGAGCCAGGGTATCGTAGTGATGTCTTGGTCAAGAGTAAGCTTCTCAAAAATGGTCAGCGATCGCAAGAATACGTGCTCGTTGATTCGCCCAGTTCTCCTCAAAAGTCCTTAAAAGGAACTGGAGAAACTGGCAGCATTTTGGCTAAGGTTGTGGTTAAAGGGTTACCAGTAAAGATGGCATTACCCAGTGCCGATCAGCTTGCCAAAGTTGCCTTGCAGGAACAGCCATCCGATATTGTGACAACTGATGGTGAGCAAAAAGTTGAATTTAGCTTGATAGCCTGCTCCGCATCTGATTGCAAGCAAAAGTTTAACTTTGAAATTAATGGACAAGAGTTTAGTCACGACTCCGAACGTACTTTGATACTTGGGAAGGCGGAAGAATGGAACTTAACTACCAGCGATGCCTCCTTAGCTCCGAGTCATCCTTTCCATATTCATGTTAATCCCTTTCTTCACCAGCGTTCCAATCCTCAGGGTAAGGTGGAAAAAGTATGGCGCGATACCCTTCTAGTAACTCAAGGTCATCCCGAAAAGATCTGGACTCGATATAGTGATTTTGTCGGTAAATTTGTTTTACATTGTCATATTCTCGATCATGAAGATCAGGGTATGATGCAGCTTGTAAACATTGTTCGAGAGAAACCCAACAATACAATTTCCCAAATGGAGGATAATCATGAAATTTATTGATCAGGAAAAAATTAGAGCTGTATTTGAAGAAATATATCCCATCAATGTGCGATCGCGAGACTTGGAATCCTATGGAGAAATGTACACAGATGATGCTCTATGGATTCCTCCCAATGCTCCCGATCGCTGTGGTAAAGGGGATATCATTGAGGGCTTTGCGAATACAATTGCCAATCAAGACATTGATCCCATTTTTACCGCTGAAGAAATTGAAGTAATCGGAGATTTTGGTTACGTACTCGGGACTTCCATTGCGACAATTTATCCCCATGATGGCAGTCCAAATAAAGTCGTCCGTTATCGAGCTTTATGGTTAATGGCAAAGGAAGGTGATGAATGGAAAATTAATCGCCAAATTTGGAATGTGAAACCTTAAAGGTTAAATGTTATAACGAGTAAATTTCTACCAAATTTACTCGTTATAGCATTCTGTCGCCACTGGAAATCTATACCATTAAAACAAAATTATGAGCGTCCATTCTCCTCTACCTGATATCTACCTGAGCTTTTTCATGTTTACCACGGACATGAAACCGACGGATTTAGACTATCGAAAAACAGTGGTGACTCACATTAAGAAACTGCAAGAATTTGGTTATAGTGGGTTTGAATTTCCGATCGCTCCCACTTTCAATCAAAGTTTTGCGCAAGATGTCAGCAATTATCAAGCACTACGCGATTATCTGGACGGTCAAGGCTTAGATAAGGTGAAAATTGCGACTAATGTTGGTGCAACTAGAACATACGATCCCACCTCTTCCTACCCTGCCCAGCAGCAACAAGCCTTAAAGTATCTGAAATCGCGGGTTGATATTACCGCTGCTTTGCGGGGCGAGATTTTGATGGGACCAATTGTTCTTCCCTATGGTGTCTTTCCTACCACTGATTTTAACGAACCAATTTGGAGCGATCGCCTTCAAGATCTTTTGGTAAAGCGCTATCACCAAGCTCAACCCATTCTCAATGAATTGGGAGAATATGCCATTACCAAAAAAGTGAAATTAGCGATCGAACCGATTACGCATTGGGAAACGCCAGGTCCCAATAAACTCTCGCAATTGATGACTTTTCTTGAGGGTGTTAGCAGCCATCAGGTCGGAGTCGTCATCGATAGTGCCCATGAAACCTTAGATGGGGATGGCTCGACCACCTTTCAAACTCAAGTCGCTCAGCTAGCTACGCAAAATAGATTGCACTACATTCAAGTGTCCCCGCCCGATCGCGGAGCCTTACATACGAGCTGGTTGCCTTGGCAAGATTTTCTGAAACCCGTGCTAAAGGTTTATAAAGGACCGATCGCCATTGAGATTTTTAATGCTATTCCTGCTTTTGTGAACTCTCTGCGGTTATCTCGACGTAAGTTTTGGATTCCTGAAGAAGATACTCCCAATTCTTACCCCAGCGCCTACGACATTGCCGAATCTGCAATCAAGAAAACACAAGAAGAATTGAGAAAAATCATCAATCCTACTTGATTCCCCCTTAATAATGATTTTCCCTTAATAACATTGAGGTTAAGATGGGAACTACCTTTCGCCGTCTATCTTAACCCCACAACCTTGATATTCCAGCAAACTCGATCGCTGAAGAAGGATGAATTGATCATGATGGCTAGAATCTTCCCAGTCAAAAGAATTATCTCGATCTGCTTGGTCTTTTTGCTCGCTTTTTATATTGTTTTTGGAGATAGTGTTTTTGGATATAGTAAGGAGGCGATCGCCCTTACCTCAGATTCCACAGGAACGGCAAGAACAAGTATGGGAAAATGGAAAGTATTGCCGATGCCTGCCATGTCCGATCGCACCCAGTCAGTGCATACAACCCTATTGCCAAACGGTAAAGTATTGGTAGTCAATGGTAGTAGCTTTCGGACTGAATTAGATCGAGAAAATGGTCAATATCAGTTTGTTGAAGGAATTGATGTCTCTGACTATGCCGTAGTTAATAATTCAGGTCTGCTCGATCCTAAAACAGGAAAATTCGAGCGAATTCCTTCACCTCCAGCCCTTCGCTTCGATAAAACGATTGGTAAAAATGGCGCAAATACGACTAATGACCTTTTTTGCTCTGGGCATGTCCAGTTAGCCGATGGTAATGTGTTATTTGCGGGTGGAACTAACACCTATTATCCTGGTGGAGCGTTTACGGGCACTAAATGGTTAAATCTCTACGATTGGCGATCGGGTAAATGGAAAGACCTCGGACAAATGCGAGATGGACGTTGGTATCCAAGCCTAATATCCTTGGCCGATGGTAAAGTTGCGATCTTTGCTGGACTAAAATTTGAAAAACCCAATCAAATTAACACCAGTGTCGAAATTTACGATCCCAAAACCGATAAACTCCATTACTTCGATCTTACTACTATTAAAAATAGTCCTTTTAATACCAAAGTTGGCAATGATGATATTTATGATGGAATCGATCTCTATCCTCGAGTTTTTCCTTTAAAGGATGGGAGACTCTTAATTACAGGCGATGAAGCAGGCATTGCAGGGGTTCTAGTTCCCCACTCCAGTAAGAAAAGCTATCTGATGACCATTAATGATTTAGGAAATGGTCAACTTTCCTTAAGCTTTGAAGTCGGTCCCGATCGCTTAGAAACTAGTAAAGCTTACGGAACGGCTCTCCAAATTCCTAACTCGGAAGAAGTGCTGTTATTAGGTGGTCTAATTGGTAGCAATAGTATCAGCTATGGCAGAGAAGGAAAGATCGATCCTAATGCCTTTCCCCCCGATGTGGTGAGAGTTTCCACCAGTTTACAACATTGGATTTCTCCAGCTCAAAGTGCGCAAAAGAATGGGAAGTGGGAAATTATCCCCGATTTTTTTAAACAACCAAGAGCCAATTTACAGGCTGTAATTCTTCCAACTGAAGAAATTTTAGTCCTAAATGGTGGCGAATATCCAGAATATAAGCCAATTTATCAACCCTTGTTAATGACCCCTGATTCCCATTCTCTCTCGGGATATCAAACCAAAACTTTAAATTCTGCCAAACTGCCAAGGCTTTATCACAATGGAGCAATTTTATTACCCGATGCCCGAGTTTTAGTTATTGGCGGCAATGCCAATCGGACAGCGAGGGAAAAGGATGGCACACTTCATGTTGATGTTTTAGGCGATCCTAAAACCTTCTTTCGCTTTCCCCAATTAAAGAATAAGGCAGGAGAAATAGAGTCCTTTGATATTGATACCTACTATAGAGATCCTCAGCATTACTTTGCCGATGGTAATGTGGAGCCTTTCGTACCTTCTGAAATTTGGCAAGGTGAGATCTTTAGTCCTCCCTATCTATACAAAGCAGGTTCTCGTCCTGAAATTACTAGTAGTCCCCAAATCTTAAAATATGGTCAGTCCGATCGGATTGTGGTAAAAGATGGTACGAGTAATCCTTCGGTTGTGATGGTTAAGTTAGGAACGGTTACCCATTCCTTTGACTATGGACAGAGGCTTGCCAAGCTACCCATTAAAGTTGCCCAAGACAATTCATCTGTAGGGATTACAGCTCCAGATAATCCCCATCTTTATCCCCCTGGGTACTATATGCTTTTTTATCTAAACGATATTGGTAAACCTTCCCATGCTCAAATCGTGCAGCTTCAATCTTAACGCTAACTTTTGATGTTAACTTTTGATACCAATTTGATATTTATTGGGCTTTCATTGGCGTTGTTTGCAGATTCTAAGACAAATCGGAGATTTAAAAATATGGCACTCACCGAACAGGATTTTAAAAACTTACCAGAAACTGGTATTGATCCCGACAATCCTGGCAAATACCAAGCTCTTCTGGATGACTTGCAGGGTAATATTCTGAAGGGACATGGTCGTGATTATACTGTCGATCTATTTGTGCAGTGGAAATTGGATTGCATTCCCGTAGCTAAGGAATGGATTAAAAACTTTACCAAAGGTTATGTTACTTCAGCACAACTACAGGCTGATGAATCTCGCCGTTATCGCGATCAAAAAGTCTCTGGCAGTGTTTTTGCGAATTTTTATTTAACTCGTATCGGCTATGAGACATTGGGCTTTGAAGCCTTTCAAATCCCCAAAAATCAACCCTTTACGATGGGTATGCAATACGAAGCTATCAGAACATACTTGGGCGATCCTAAAGTTACAGATTGGGAAGTAGGCTATCAACAGAAAATCCACAGCTTGATTGCGATCGCTGATGATAATCAAGATAGCTTATTAAAATTTGCTAATCAAATTACCCAAGAACTCAGTACAATTGCCACTGTTCTCCATCAAGAAAATGGATTTATTCTGAGGAATAAGGATGGACAGGTCATCGAACATTTTGGCTTTGTTGATGGAGTCAGTCAACCTTTATTTATCAAACGCGATATTGTCAAGGCTCAAGCTAGCGATCGCGATTTCTCCAAATGGGATCCCCGTGCTCCTCTCGATCTTGTTTTGGTTAAAGATCCTAACGGACAGACTGAAGATAGCTATGGGAGCTATCTGGTCTATCGGAAATTAGAGCAGAATGTTAAAGCTTTTCGGGAAGATCAGCAAGCGCTGGCGCAGGCGTTAAAAATTCAGGATGAATTGGCAGGTGCTTATGTGGTGGGGCGCTTCCCCGATGGAACACCTGTAACGATATCGGATAAGCCAATGCACCCACCGAATCCCCCTAATAACTTCAATTACGATCAGGACATTACCGCTACAAAATGTCCTTTTCATGCCCATATTCGGAAGACAAATCCAAGGGGTGATTCCGTAAGAAATTCTAATGTAAATATAGAGGAGGAAAGAGGACATCGTATCGCCCGCCGTGCTGTTAGTTATGGAGAAAAAGATCTAACTAATGCACCGACTGAGGGTTCTGGTTTACTGTTTTTATGTTTTCAGGCGGACATTGAGAATCAATTTAACTTCATGCAAGGGCAATGGTCTAACGCAAATCGCTTTGTTAAGGTTGGTGTTGGTCCCGATCCGCTGATTGGGAGCCCGCAGGGAACTCAACATTGGCCGACAGAATGGAGTAAAAGTTCAACTCAGGATTACAGCTTCAAACTATGGGTCAAAATGAAGGGTGGAGAGTATTTCTTTGCCCCCAGTATTAGCTCTTTGAAGAATTTACCCTAATTATACCAAAACACAAAATGGCTTAGCCATTTTGTGTTTTGCAAACCCTTACTGGGTTTGGTTTTTAATTCACAAAAGTGTTGTCACACTTTCGTGAATTGGTATTAATTAACATGACTAGCGATAGCGATAAAATGACCATATGGGAAAAAAGAAAAAAAGTGAATTTAAAGGACGAAGCTCACTCCTTAAAACCTTAGGTAAGTCTTTATCAGTATTTCGTTACGGTATCAAGGCTCTAGGTTTGGTCTGGACGACTAGTCGAACTTTGACCCTAGCGATCGCCTTATTTACCCTGATGGGGGGATTGCTCCCTGCGGCGATCGCCTATGTGGGAAAACTAATCGTTGATAGTGTGGTCATCGCCTCCCACAGTGGTCTAGGGAGCGATCGTCATTTAGCTCTGAGCTATGTTGGCTTAGAAGCCTTCTTAATTATTGTTTTAGCTGCTGCCCAAAAAGGCTTAAACGTATCGCAATCATTGCTGCGTGTATTGCTCGGACAGAAGGTGAATGTATTAATTCTCGAAAAAGCCCTCACCCTCAATCTGGCTCATTTTGAGGATTCAGAATTCTATGACAAGATGACCCAAGCGCGATCGCAGGCTTCTAATCGTCCTCTATCGCTGATTAGCCGTATCTTTGGTTTGGGACAATCAGCTTTAACTTTAGTAACCTTTAGCGGGCTGTTATGGCATTTTTCGATCTGGGCAGTGCTGGTCTTGATTTTGGCAGCAATTCCTGCATTTGTAGCCGAAACCAGATTTTCAGAACATGCATTCCGTTTATTTCGGTGGCGATCGCCTGAGACCAGACAGCAACATTATTTAGAAACCTTACTTACGCGGGAAGATTATGCCAAGGAGGTGCAACTTTATCAATTAGGCGGAATGCTATTACAGCGCTATCGTGATATTTTCAACCGCCTTTACGATGAGGATCGCCATCTTACAATTCAAAAAGGAATTTGGGGATATTTGCTAGGACTGCTCAGTACGGGAGCGTTTTATGCCGCTTACGCTTGGATCGTGATCGAGGCGATCGCAGGTCAGATCAGCTTAGGAGAAATGACCATGTATTTAGTGGTCTTCCGTCAAGGTCAATCTACCTTTGCCTCGGCATTAACCTCCATTGGCGGTATGTACGAAGACAATCTCTATTTAGCCAACCTATACGAATTTCTCGAACAACCCATTCCTAAATCCTACGGCACGATCAAACAAGGAATTACATCGGATGGAATTAGATTTGAGAATGTTTCCTTCTGTTATCCTGAAAGCCAAGAGCCCGTGTTAAAGGATATTTCTTTACATTTAAGGCAAGGACAAAAACTAGCGATCGTGGGTGAAAATGGTTCTGGGAAAACCACTCTTATCAAGCTGTTAACAAGGCTCTACATTCCCAGTAGCGGCAGGATTTTACTGGATGGTGTGGATTTGAATGATTGGGATCTAGATGCATTGCGAAACAGAATTGGGGTAATTTTTCAGAACTTCGTCCAGTACCAATTTACCGTAGGTGAGAATGTCGGAGTCGGTAATGTGGCGAGACTCGAAGATGCCCGAGAATGGGAAATTGCTACCGAAAAAGGGATGGCAAAACCATTCATTAATAATATGCCCCAGAAATTTAGTACCCAGCTAGGCAAATGGTTTAAGGGCGGTCAAGAGTTATCGGGTGGACAATGGCAAAAGATTGCTCTATCCAGAGCCTTTATGCGATCGCAAGCCGACATTCTGGTATTAGATGAACCAACTGCGGCGATGGATGCTGAGGCAGAAATGAGCATTTTCAATCATTTCCATTCTCTTACTAAAGATCGCATGGTCGTTCTCATTTCCCATCGCTTCTCTACCGTGAGAATGGCCGATCAGATCGTCGTAATGGCAGATGGTAGAATTATCGAGCAAGGCAGTCACGAGCAATTATTAGCAGCAGATGGACGCTATGCCCATCTTTTTTCGCTGCAAGCGGCAGGTTACCAATAGCTTTTAAAGTGAAAATTATGCAAGCTTTTAACTGGCAAAAAATCCAGAATGGTTCTGATATTCGTGGTGTGGCGATCGCTGGTGTACCCAACGAAGAAGTCAACCTCACCCCTGAAGTTGTCAGTATTTTAGGTAAAGCTTTTGCAAGTTGGCTATCCCAGAAGTTAAATAAGCCGACGACAGAATTACTCATTTCCGTTGGTAGGGATAGCCGTCTTTCGGGAGCAGAATTAATGCAAGCGGTAATGGCAGGAATTAATGCTCTCGGCAGTCAAGTTTATGACTTGGCGATCGCTTCTACTCCTGCCATGTTTATGAGTACGATTACCGATGGATTTAAATGCGATGGGGCAATTATGCTAACCGCGAGCCATCTCCCCTTCAATCGCAATGGCTTAAAGTTTTTTACCGCCCAAGGTGGTTTAGAGAAAAAGGACATTACGGATATTCTTACCCTTGCAGAAAAGAATGAATTTGTGATTTCTGAATCTCAGGGCAAAATTACCGAACATAATTTTATTGCCGTTTATGCCAGTCAATTTGTTACGCAAATCCGCAGAGCGGTCAATCACCCCGAACATTACGAACAGCCCCTGAAGGGATTAAAAGTCATTGTCGATGCAGGGAATGGCGCAGGAGGCTTTTATGCCGATCAGGTTTTGCTGCCTTTAGGAGCGGATATTACGGGCAGTCAATTTCTCGACCCCGATGGCACATTCCCCAACCATGTTCCCAATCCAGAGGATAAGGCGGCGATGGCAGCAATTTGTGATGCCGTAATTAAACATCAAGCGGATTTTGGCATTATTTTTGATACTGATGTCGATCGCAGTGCCGCCGTGGATCAGTTTGGCAAGGAATTAAATCGCAATCGTTTAATTGCGTTAATTTCAGCGATCGTTCTACAAGAACATCCCCAGTCAACAATTGTGACGGATTCGATTACTTCAGATGGGCTGACTAAATTTATCGAACGGGACTTACAGGGCAAACATCACCGTTTTAAGCGGGGATACAAAAATGTGATTAATGAGTCGATTCGCCTCAATCAGATTGGGCAGGAGTCTTGGTTAGCGATCGAGACTTCGGGGCATGGGGCGATGAAGGAGAATTACTTCCTTGATGATGGAGCTTACTTAGTCAGTAAGCTCTTAATTGAGTTAGCGAAGTCTAAATTAACGGGAAAGTCTCTCACGGATTTAATCGTGAATCTACAGGAACCGATCGAAAGCGAAGAATTTCGGATCAAGATGACCGTAGATGATTTCAAAGCCTTAGGCGATCGCCTGATTAAGGATTTACAAGCCTTTGCGAGTAACCAACCAGATTGGCAAATCGTTCCTCATAACTACGAAGGAATTCGCGTTTCCTGTAATTCCATGGATGAAAATGGTTGGTTTTTACTACGCCTCTCGTTACACGATCCTGTGATGCCTTTAAATATCGAGTCCAATATTGAAGGCGGCGTTGCCAAGATTCTCCAAAGGTTAACAGCTTTCTTCCAATCCGTGGAAGGGCTGGATATTTCGGCATTCTCTCGCAATGGCTAAAGATGAGTGGCGGCGCAAAGCGCCGCCACTCATCTTTAGGGTTTTATCCCAAAACATAAAATGGCGTAGCCATTATGTGTTTTGGGATTACTTAGAAAAGACTCGCGGAAAACAAGCCGCCGATACAAACCATGCCGATCGCCCACATGGGCGATCGCAACCAAGGTAAATCGAGAATATAAAACAAGTTAAATAAAAATCTTGCCACCAGAAAAGCAATGATATAAAGCGAAGTGCGATCGGAAGCAACATTGGTCACGTAGGCGGTGAGGGCTGCTGCCGCAAATAACGCAAATACCTCAAAGGAATTTTGGTGCGCCCATGTAGCTCGCTTGGCATAGTCTGGTAAGCGATCGAACATTGCCCTTGGTGCGTTCATATCGATGCCAATACGCAAACGTCCGTAGGCGACCACTATATAGGGCAAATAGACTAACCCCGCCGCGATCGCTATGCCATACAGCAATAGCTGCGATGGTGTAATAATAAAATTCATCATGCTTTTATATGAAGTAATGAAGACCGAGCAAAAATAAAGTTAACTTTTGTTAACTTTATTCTATATGGTAATGTTTTCTGAAACTAAAGCCCTCAAAACCTCTTGCCCACTGCAATCCAATTCATGATCAAACCTCAATTTACAATTCGTGCTGCGACCATTGCCGATATTCCAGCCATTTTTTCGCTAATTCAGGCTCTCGCTGACTATGAAAAGCTCTCCGATCAGGTAACAGGGGATATCGCGCAACTTCAAGAAGATCTTTTTGGCACTAACCCCTGTATTGAAGCGATCGTCGCTCAGATAGAAGCATCTCAGCAAGTTGTCGGATTTGCGCTCTTTTTTACCAACTATTCCACCTTCTTAACTCAAAGGGGGATTTATTTAGAAGATCTATTTGTGTTATCGGAATATCGCGGTAGCGGAATTGGTAAGGGATTGATTGCCAAGGTTGCCCAAATCGCCTTAGCTAGAGGATGCGGTCGTTTTGAATGGTCGGTTTTAGATTGGAATGCCCCTGCGATCTCTTTTTACAAGCGGATTGGCGCAGAAGTTCTACCCGATTGGCGGATTTGCCGCGTCACTGGCGAAGACTTAAAGAACCTAGCAAGTTCCTGAGCGATCATGTCAGAATTTCTAGCAATCTCGGTTTGAGATTAATCCACTAGGCAAAGTGGTTTTGCATAGTTTTGCATTCGCCAATTGAGATTCTGATATGTTCGAGCTAGTTAAATCGGCTTCAGTTAGATTGGTATCATGCAAAATTGCGTTAGTAAAATTAGTCAATAGCATTTTAGTGCGCTTTAAGTTGACATTACTAAGATTTGCCTCGGTAAGATTGGCGCGACTGAGATTTGAAAAGGTAATGCTCGAACCAACTAAGTTAGCGCGGCTGAGATCGGACGCAAGGATATGGCTATAGTCAAGTTTGCTAACTGGTAAATACGCTCCTGTCAGATCGCAACCTTGACATTTTTGTGTGGTTTGAAGCAGGATGACTTGACTGGGGTTTGCTGCCCAAGCGGGCAGGGGAAACAAAAGCAAGATGAGTAGCGCGATCGCGAAAAAGATGCGGTATTTCATAGCTAAAGTTTTCGACTCTAAATAATCTAAATAAATTAATAGGTAATACCAATTCCCAAAA
>NZ_LIRE01000298.1 GCF_001402795.1 Pseudanabaena sp. 'Roaring Creek' | reverse complement strand
AAGAATCCCGCACAGTCTGTTACGGTTGCTTCTCTTATCGCGCTATTAGTAGTATAGAGATCGACTTCACCCTTGGCATTTAATCGCCAACCCGTAGCTTCTATAATGGGCGGTGTCCCATTCGCCGTTTGCTTTTCGGATTGCTTTTCGGATTGATTTTCGGATTGGCTGCCGATCGCTAAAGCATTGGGGTTGCGGAAAGCAGAAGGATCGCGGATATCCGTCCAAGGATGATTACCACTGCGGCGATCGCTGGGATTTTCGGGTAATCCACCGCGACCAGTGACGATAAAGCGACTATTGCCATAGGTTCGGCAACCTTGAGCAATGCGCTGACTCGGATCGTCGATATTGCTGGGCAGTTGAATCAATCCAGCGGTCGGAGTAAAAGCGAGGTTACTGATATTCACCGTGCCACTCAATCCAAATTGTGAACTGGCAGTGATGTCACTCTCAGGAGTCAATTGCGGTCGAAACTTCAATCCAAATAGACCCTGCGTAGTGATATTAATATTCCCACCTGCTCCAAGTACCGCATTCGCAGTGATGTCACTATTTTCCGATGGAACCGCTACGATAAATGTCCCATTGATGTTGATATTACCTCCTGTGGCATTTCCTGTAGCATTGGTGCTAATTTGACTGCCATGCCGCAGCAGCAGCAGATCAGCATTAATCGAGAGATTGCCGCGATCGCCTGCGGAGACTTCCGAGCGCAGACTGCCCCCGTAATCAAGTTGAACGCGAGAAGAGCTAACGCTCAAGTTACCTGCATTTCCACCACCAGTATTACTAACAGAAAGTTCTGCCCCATTGCGGACATCAAGGCGATCGCTAACTATATTCACCGAACCAGCATCAGATTTGGTAGAAGAAGTCGCCGCGATCGTGCTGGGCAGAATTTGACCATTGGATAGGGGCTGAGAGATCCCCTCTACCGTAATATTTTTGACTTGCAGATTAATACTGCCCGCAGCCCCATTGCCATCGCTGGAAGAGGTGATTTGTCCGCCATTGAATAGCCGCAGGCTATCTGCTGTTAGGGTGATAGCCCCACCTGAACCAACGGCAGTGGTTCCCATCGCAGCGGTAATACCCCCAGGGAGTTGATCTTCTACATCAATGACAGGGTCGCTGACTGCCACATCCTTCGCGTGAATAGTAATGTTGCCCGCTCGCCCAGTTCCCGATAGAGTAGAGCGGATAGTTCCGCCGTTATAAAGTTGCAAACTTCCCACATCAATTGAGATGTTGCCTGATTCTCCCTCTGTATGACCAATTCCCGTACTCACTCCAGATAGCAGTACGGAGGGGGTGAATCCCGATATTACAAGGCTCTCAGTTGCGCGGATCGAGATGTCTCCAGCCTTACCCGTAGGAAGATTATTAGGATCTATGTCAACCAGCGCTGAACTGATAATTCCCCCATCTTGTATGCGTATCCGAGTTGCATCGATAGTAATCTTGCCACTCTCATTATTATTGCCCATAAAGAGATTGGTAGTGATAGCCGTAGGCGCGTCAAAAAATGGATTAGATCCCAATACATTCACATCTGTAGCTTTAACAGTCACATCGCCCGATCGCGAATTATCGCCATTAGAAGAGGACTGAAGCCAAGCGCCATTACTCAACCGTAAACTGCCCGTCTCAACGGTCACATCTCCCGCTCTCCCACTTGCTGGAGCGCCAAACAATATACCCACAGAAGTCGAAATTCCAGGACCAAATTGACCAATATCGGAAGCGCCCATCAGGTCAACAAATTCTGTAGTTTGGACGTTAATCCCCTTCCCTTGCCCAGCCGAAGTAATAGAACTAATATTTGAGCCATCCTGTAAGGTCAGACCCCGTCCACGGATATTAATTGCTCCGCCATTGGTTCCACTGGCATCAACCAAGGAGGTTTGACTGAGCGAAATATTTCCCCAATTCACAATGTTAGGATCAGAAGCAGGTTGCCATCTCGCTTGATTATTGAGGGCGATTTGGGCATTCTGCGCTGCCCACATTTCCACTCGTCCATCTGATGCGATCAGGTTTGCTCCTGTCATGTCGATTTGACTACCCACTAAAGCCAAGGTATTCCCCTGAGCTACTTGTAGATTAGCCATTTTCTGTAAACTAATTGCTCCTGCATTTGCCTCAAGTTGTAGCCCAATAGGAGCGCTCACGGTCAACAGGGGCGGCGAGGTGAGATCGTTGGCACTAAACTTCACTCCATCACTAAAAATGACACTATTGGCTGTCGTACCGATAAACGATCCACCAATATTCAAACTGGCATTTTGCCCGAAAATAATTCCATTCGGATTGATTAGAAACAAACTTACGGGATTGTTGTTATTAATAGTCTGAATCAAGCCATCAATTTTGGAAACACTGCCTCCCGTTACCCGACTAAAAATCGTCGTAATATTCGGTGTATTAACCAGATTAAAAGTTGCCGAACCTCCCGTCGGTACTGAGAATTGACTAAAACTATGGAATAGATTTGCTCCATTACTGGGCTGATTGCCATTGGTAATCGTAAAGTTGAGATTGTCGGGACTGGTGACTGTAGTAGACAGCGTGCCATCGGCGGTCACAGGTTGTGCTGCGACCGCTATGGGTAGAAACATTCCCCAGAATAGAAAGCTAGAACCACACCACCATAGTCTTTGCCTAAAATTCATTGGAAATTACCTCTTGAAAAAGCTTTGGTGCGATCGCTAAAAATCCCGCACAATCCGTTACAGGTGTTTCTCTCGTGGCATGATTAGCCGCATAAATATCCACTTCACCCTTGGCATTGATTTGCCAACCTGTAGCTTCTACGATGGGCGGTGTCGCGCTCTCAGATTGTTTTTCGTGCTTTACAGGTTGGCTCGCTAAAGCATTAGGTTTGCGGAAAGCAGAAGGATCGCGGGTATCTGTCCAAGGACGATCGCCACTACGGCGATCGCTGGGATCTTCGGGTAATCCCCCACGACCTGTGGAGACAAAGCGACTATTGCCATAGGTTCGACAACCTTGGGCAATGCGCTGGCTCGGATCGTCGATATTGCTGGGCAGTTGAATCAATCCAGCGGTCGG
>NZ_LIRE01000297.1 GCF_001402795.1 Pseudanabaena sp. 'Roaring Creek' | reverse complement strand
CCAATCACTTCTTTGCATCTTTGTGGGGATATGTGAAATTGGAGGTTCTTAAACTCAATTCTAAGCTCAATCATTTTGCTCTCAAATCCAAATTGTATATTAAGGCTTTGCAGCAATCTTACTTGGAATGGCAATCCCTGAAACCTTTTTAGACTTCTGCGTAAGGTGAGATACTAATAGCGATCTCAATAACGCAAAACCTTGGCAGATAGATAATTGAGGCGATCGCAAAATTCAACCGTTATCTCCTAAGTGCATTCATCATCGATCGCAAAATTAAAGATTTGTTCTATTAGAGTTATTGAGAGACAAATGTGCCACCATCTCAGCGCGTGATGATACATTTAACTTGCGATACATCCTTTTTAAGGCTTGTTTTACCGAGTTTTCCGTAATCCACAATGCCGCTCCAATTTCTGAACTGGTTAATCCTTGAGCAACTAATTCGGCAATTTGTGCTTCTCGATTAGTTAAATGATTTATATTTGAGCCAAAAGCCACGGTTTGCGATCTCAATGCCGCTAAACGGCTGGAAATATGTAAACATATAGCATTAAGGTCTGCCAAGTTATCGGTATTAAAAGCAGGATCGTTACGATGGCGAGTAACAGCAATTCCGCCCACAAGTTGCCCATAACTAATAACGGGTCCAAGCATGACATGACCGTGATCTTCACGAGGACAGATTTTCTGCCACATGCCCACAGGTAAAATCACTTCTTCATGGACAGCAGCATGGCGTTGAACTAAATAGCGCAACACAGGATTGGAGTCTAGAGATAGAGCCAATCTGATAATGTTAGGAGCCTTAGTATTTATCTTTGGTATTTGGTCTAGGAAAATCAGTCCCCACCGGGTTGCCGCAAAATATTCACCTATTTGCGCCATGATTGGCTGTCTCAGTTCTTGGTCATTCTGAACTTGGGCGATCGCCGTAAATAAATTCTGTAAAGTATGCATCGTTCTTGCTTTGTGATTAAAGAGTACCCGTTCGAGGTCTATTCATAAATTGGGATTGAAATTATCTTAGCTTTATTGAATTTGAAATTAGGAAAAAATAGATGAGTGCTACGGAAAGATTACAAATCGGCATTTTTATTTGTCCCAATTGCTATATCCCAGATGTAATTGGCGTTTATAGCGTATTTAGTGTTGTACCAGAGTGCGATATTCATTTTATTTGGCAGAACAAAGACATTGTAGTAGGATTTCCCAATTTCCCAATGCAACCAACCATCACATTTGCAGAATGTCCTCAGCATCTTGATGTTTTGTGTATTGGAGCATTTACAGGTGTTCTACCCGATGAAGCTTTGAAATTTCTTGTAGATATTGGCCGTCAGGCAAAGTATCTAATTGGTATTTGTGGTGGGAGTTTAATGTTAGCAGCACTAGGATTACTGAAGGGCTATCGAGCGACAGCGAGTTTTTCTGTGGTTGACGACCTTGCCAAGTTTGGGGCAATTCCAGTAAAAGGAGGTGAAGTGGTTGTCGATAGGAACCGAATTACCGCGAGTCCAGTTTGTGGTTCTTTTGATGCAGGCTTAATTGTTTTAAGTAATCTGCGTGGGGAAGATGCTGCAAAGGAAGTTGAGTTGACGCTCGAATATGCACCTCATCCGCCCTTTGGTACTGGTAGTCCAGAGTTGGCAGGAGTGGAACTTACACAAAAAGTGATGAGGAAGTATGAAGCAGGCTTTAACGAGTTTCGGCAAGCAGCTCAGAGTGTTTATGAGCGTTTGATTTAAAAAGAAGGATTGATTATGAAATACGCAAGAAAAACCGCTTCGATTGGAGGAGCGACTTCAGATTCATCACTAGCGATCGCCGATCTAAATAAACCATTAATACTGGGATTGTATGTTGTAGCGATTCTATTTAATCTCTGTCTAATCGCCCAAGTATTTACTGTAGGAATGGCTTACTTTTACAATCCTGAATGGTGGCAGATTCATGTTTGGTTGGTTCGTGGGTACGGTGGGCTATCACTAATTTTAGCGATATGGGTTTGTTTTGGTAGTTTTTCTCAACGGATTCGCAGCCTTGCAATTAGTATGCCAATTGTCTTAGGAATTCAAGTCTTGACAATTCATTTAAAAACTCCAATTCCTCTTGCTGTTGTCCATCCTTTAATCGGGTTCATTCTATTTTCGGCTTCTACGTCGTTGGTGCATCGGATAAGTGAGTTCATATTTCCAAAGACTGAACTGAAGGAATTAGCCAACTAGCGATCGCCTTCAGCAACCCTTTTAACAGATAGATAATTGAGGCGATCGCCTAGAAATCATGACTCATGGTAATAGCGATCGGTTAACTCCTCAAATCGCCAATATAAGCGCCAATTTGTTTAAGACCCTGTAAAACTTGGATACGTTCTGCTGTATTTTCAAGTAACCGATAAGTAGGCGATCGCGTATATTGAGGAGTATTTTGGAGGCGATCGCACTTCAAGAACAATACTTCTCTTCCATTTGTAACCATTCCATAACAACTTGACTGTAAATCGGGAGCGCTCAGTAAATAAGTAAGTGCTTGAGGAATTCCTGCCGTAACGTCTAGCCTTGCAGGTTTTGATTCGATTATTAAAACCCAAAAACTATCTTGGATTACCAAAATATCAATTCTGCCTTGAATTGCGATAGCATTAGCTTCGTCAGCAACTTCGATATTGGTACTTACTTCTGCTTTTACCAAAAAAGAAAATTGATAGAAACCAGCCAAATCTAACAATGGTGATACCACGACAAGCTTCACAATTTCTTCGAGAGGTGGTTCTTCTTGACTGAGATAGGTATAGTTGCGAGTGAGGCGATCTAATCCTTGTAGTTCCGCTTCGGTTAAAGTTGGTGCATGATTTAACCATTCATCTTGAGCAATAGGAGCTATCTATCTTGTTACAAGAACTCAAGGAGCAGGTGTTCAAGCTACCATCTAGTAGGCAGTTAAGTAATTATTGACGGGTAAAGGCGAAGCAATTTAATGCGAGCATCAGCAGTAGTAAATTGCCAATTGACTTTACAAGAGAGAGAATTTCTGCGATTTTCCCAAACCGAGACTTCCTGAATCAAAAGCTGTTTATCAGGAATACGACGGTCGAGACATTGGCGATTTAAAACAATCAACTCAATTTCAGCCATATTGAGCCAACTGCCATGCTTTGGGGTGTAGTAAAACTCAATTTTGTCGAGAATTCTTCTGGCTTCCTCAGGCAGAAAAGCCTTGTAAAGAGATGATTTAACGTGAGTGTTGAGGTTATCTTGAGCAAGACGGATTTTGATGGCATGGGGA
>NZ_LIRE01000296.1 GCF_001402795.1 Pseudanabaena sp. 'Roaring Creek' | reverse complement strand
TTATAGCTATCGCCAAATGTACTAGGACATAAACCCCAAGAATTGACTGGCGGCGCGAAGCGCCGCCAGTCAATTCTTGGGGGTAGCTATATCAGGATATAAAGCCCAAAATAGTGTTGCTGCGCTCCGCGCAGCAACACTATTTTGAGCTTTAATTTTGTCCTAACAAGACTGGCAGTAGCTATAAAAGCTCCTCACAGCGTGAGGAGCTTTTATTATGGGTTAATTAAGCGAATGGCGGGAATCGAACCCGCAACATCTGCTTGGAAGGCAGAGGTTTTACCACTAAACTACATTCGCAGATAAGCATTTGACTAGATGCAGTTACTTATTGTAGCAGCGATCGCGCAATTGTCAAAGATTTTTCTGGCAAATCTATGGCGAATGGCGGTTGCCCCGAAGGTTGGACTTATTTAGAATTCGCAATAGCCTTGATCCATTTCAATCCGCTCTAGTACCTTTAAACCACGGGGATCCCCCAGTTTCCGTAGGGCATTTCTCGCATCAGTTTGAACGCTCAGATCGTCGTCATCGAGGGCATCGATCAATGCGTCTAAGGCATTTTGATAAATTTCGTCTTGGGTATGAAAGTCTCGGTGCATTGGCAAAATTAATTTACCCAGTGACCAAGCACAGTTGCCCCGTACGGCTGACATGGTGTCACCGATCAAGGCATCGGTTAAGGGTTCGATCGCCTCTGCATCGCCTAATTGACCTAAGGCGCTTGCCGCCCATAGACGTACCGCAGTAATGTCATACTTCAAGGCCGAGATTAAGGGCTGCAAACCCAAGGAGGCGCGACAGGTTCCCAACGCCCAAACGATGCCTTTGCGGACATAGCCATTCCAGTCTTGGTTGAGTTGACTAATTAAGGGGGCGATCGCCTGCTCGCTTTTATTTCTGCCTAGAGCATAGGCGGCACTCACCCTAACGAGGGGACATTCATCTTGGAGAAGTTCGATGAGGCGAGGGATTGCCCTTAGGTCTTCTAATTCACAGAAAGCTCTCGCTGCTTGCATTCTCTCTAAAATTACGTCTGAGTTGAGGAAGGCTAACATCTCATCAGGATCGGGAAGAGGTATTGCCTCTTCGGGTGGCAAATCCAATGGACTGAGTGGAGATGCGTCAATGTCTAAAATATTTAAGTCGTCATTGCGTGTCATGGCGATCGTCATGGCAAAAAATCGAGCAAAATTGGATGCCCCAAGGTGTAGTTGTTATCTTACAGTATTAAAGCCAAAAAGTTAGAGAGGGTTACTTTCTGTCTCTCTCGGATTTTTAGCTGTTTAAAAGGGTTTCCAGTCGGGCGATCGCAACATTTTAAAATGCTCGAAACGCTGATGAAAATAACTATCATCAAGTTTGCTGTGATTGTGAACGATCGCTGATTTGACACTGATTGCCCATGACCAGATCTGGGCAACTTGAATCAGTGGTTGCATACAATTCAATTCAATTTCTTCCAGCGGTTCTGTTGACTGATAACCCTGCAAAAAGGCTTTGCGAACGCTGGGACTAATGCCTGCTTGCAATGTAACTTGTAAAAATTTAGCAATATCAAAGGCTCGCCAACCATAGCCACATTGATCGAAATCAAAAAGGGTGATTTCATTGGTTTCGGTAAAGTGAACATTGCCACTATGGGGATCGCCCCAGCAAACGCTCCAAATTGGTAATTCTTTGGGGAGATGGCGGAGTTGCTCTTTAATTTGAGCGATCGCTTCATTTATGTACGAACGTGCGGAAACCTTTAAAAATGGTGCGAGCTCTCGTAAGGAATCATCTAATAAATAGTTAACTGTGAGATGGGGGCGATCGGCAGGACAGTGAAAGTTTTGGGCAGTTTTGTGGAGTCTGGCTAAGGTTTCGCCCAATCTTTGAGCTTGCAATTTATTAAGATCGCCAACGGCAACTTGACCTGCGGCGTAGCTAAAGAGAGAGGCATAGCGCTTGCCTTCGAGGGCAGAAATTTCGATCGCTAGTTTGCTATCGAGGGTGGAAAGGGGATAGGCAACGGGGATGTGATTTTTATGTAAAAACGCTAATAGTTCTAACTCAAACTCGATTTCGGAGCGCGATCGCCAATGGGCATGGGAAACACGTAAGACATAGCGGTGATCGCCTGCTTCGACCAGATAGATATCACTGAGTCCCCGCATCCAAAATACACAATTGGTAATTTCGCCTACAGCATAGCGAGATAACACACGATCTACCAAAGCCTGTGGCGCAAGGGTGGAATAGGTGATGGGGAAATGTTGGTCAGACATATGCTGAACATGCTTTAAAGACCAATCCGCGACAGGCATGGTGATCGATATGTTGGTGAATTTTTGCTGTTAAATTACATATATCGCAGAGTCGCCATCAAAATTGTTTGTCAAAAACCAAAAGTTATTTTTATGAGCAAGCTCCAATAAGAGAAGTTTGGCGCAAAGCGCCAAACTTCTCTTATTGGGTAATAAACTTGGTAAGGCTTTTACTTCTGGGCTTTGAGAAAGGGTTTGCGTAGCAAACCCTTTCTCAAAGCCCGTTTCAACATTAATTAAAAACTAAAACCAGAGAGTGTATCGCCTGCGTAGCGGGCGGTACACTTGTCTAGGTTTGAAGTTTACTTCTTAGCTACTTACATTTTCTATCTGGGGTATTCTTGAATACTATGACAAACTCCCCAAATCCCCACTCCAAAACAACCGCAAACGAAATCATTGTCAATGTTAGCAATGAAAATGTCTCGCGCCGAGCGCGTGTCCGCGAACATGTTAATCCATTAGCCAAGAAATATAGTGTGGCGATCGCACCGCCGATCTGGACAGAAATTTATGCTGACTGGTCAAAGCCCCTGAGTCTAGATATAGGTTCGGCGAGGGGACGCTATATTTTACAGATGGCTCAGATGAAGCCTGATTGGAATTTTTTAGGCTTAGAAATTCGGGAACCCCTCGTCGATCGCTGTAATGAAGTGCGCGACGAACTAGGTTTAAAAAATCTGCATTATATTTTTTGCAATGCCAATGTATCTTTGGCTGGACTATTACCTAAAGGCTCGTTGCATGAAGTCACCATTCAATTTCCCGATCCTTGGTTTAAGCGTCGCCAACAAAAGCGCCGTGCCGTTCAGCCCGAACTAGTCGCCACCTTAGCGGAACTACTCGTACCCAATGCCGATGTATTTTTGCAATCCGATGTCTATGATGTTGCCCTAGATATGCGCCAACATTTTGAGGTAAATGAGAATTTTGTCAATTTAGCGGGAGTAGGTAACTTTGCGGATGGGGCTATTTTTTCCGAACATATTCCCACCGAGCGCGAAAGTTCAGTAATTTCGCAAGGTCTGCCAGTTTATCGCGCTTATTTCAAACGGAAATAGACTGTTTCTCATAAAAAAAGCGGTGTGAAGCACCGCTTTTTTTGTTATAGCTATCGCCAAGTCTAATAGGATATAAACCCCAAGAATTGATTGGCGGCGCTAAGCGCCGCCAATCAATTCTTGGGGTTTGATTTGTCCTAAGTCAAGTGACTGTAGCTATAAGTAGCTAGGCATCAATAAACTTAAAACCCAGAAGAGCAGACCGCCCGCTACGCGGGCGGTCTGCTCTTCTGGGCTAGCTACTTAGTACCAATTCACGAAAGTGTGACAACACTTTTGTGAATTAAACACCAAACCCAGTAATACCAATTTACAAAATGGCGTAGCCATTTTGTGATTTTAAAACCCTTGCTGGATTTGGGTTTTAATTCCCAAAAGTGTAGCCACACTTTTGGGAATTGGTATAAGGTTTTGAGATTCCCAAAATGGCAACGCCATTTTGGGAATTGGTATTATTCAGTTGGTTTCGGTGCATGAAACCCAATGGAATTTCCTTCGGTATCGAGAATTAGTCCAATAAATCCTGGGTCACCAATATCGGTTATGGACATACAAATTTTGCCGCCACTGGATTCTACCCGTTCGAGTGCTTGCTTTAGGTTCTCAACAGTACCCAAATTTAGGTAGATCAAAGCACCAGTCGCGGAAGGCGTTAAGCGATCGCTCTTGACAATCGCGCCACCAACACCTTGGAGATCGTTAGCGAACATAGCTTGTGGTTCTCCCATGAATTCCGATTTATGGAACTCTGTTGCCAACACAGTGCTGTAAAAGTTTACCGCCCGATCGAAGTCGGTTGAGGGGATCTCAAACCAGTTAATTACGTTATGCATTTAAAATCCTCTTAAATATTAGGTCTTATACAGGTTAGGGCAGCTCGTTGGGAGTAACAAGTGTTCTCAATACAATTTAATATTTGAAAAACGTACAGATATCGTTTGATAAAGTAGTAAATTTTATCGCGCTTATTTCAAATGTAAATAGGTTTCGTATTTCAATTGCCTACTTTACATGACTTACTGAATCTTTAAAGAATCGGTTTGAATACTTTAAATAAGAAAGATCGCACTGAATTCTATTTCACCTAGTTGAGCAGTCAATGCATCTAAGGCTTGTCCCGCAGTTTTGCCCTCAGAGTGTTTATCGCCTGCAAGGGCGCGATATGATTTTTCACCTTTAGGATCAGAAATTGGCAAAATTGACACGGTAGCCATACTTTCATCTCAAAGTCATTGAACTAATCATAGCTTACTTAACATTTATAGTTGCTGTACTAATTAATGATAATCAATTTAAATCATTTTAATATTTCAACTGGTTGAATAATATTTCCTAAAATGCAAGTTAGCTCTATTACGCATTTTAGATATGAGAGATTCGTGATGAAATAAAATTATCTATTTCTATGATCAACTCTCTCACTAAATCTTTGGAAATATTGAGATCGCCATGAGCTAATTTGTTTCTTAGTTTAGCCCATTCACGAATTTTACTAGCAGTTTTTTTATCGATATAGTTTTGACATTTAAGCTGGTTCGCTAATTTAGTTAATACAGTTTTATCCTCTTTTTCTTCCGCATTAGAAATACCTTTTATGCCATCATTAATACTTTCTTCAAGCATTGATTTGGATATACTTTTAAGGAATCCTTCTAAAGCTGATACAGCAATTAGTCCTGCTGCACCATAGTATTCTTGATCAAAGAATTCCTTAGCTTGCTCTACATAATTCAAAGATGATTCTCCTTCTATAGTGAGAATCATACTATCAAGTAATCCATCTTGATAATCTTCTAGTAATGCATCTAATTTAATAGTTATTTCTTGCAGTTGAATTCCTGAAAAACGTTTGTTTTTTGAACTTTCTGCTAGTAGATCTAATAACTCTTTATAAACAGTGTTTTGAATTGGCAATAGATGTAATAAACTTCTACATTGCGTTCTCCATTTTAGTGATTTTAACGCTAAATCACTATAACTTAGAGGTTCAAAATAAGTGTCATAATCTATTCCTTGATAGTCTTCTGCTGCGTAATTAGCCCTCCGTTCTGATATCAAGTACTCAGATGAAAGTTCCTTGCCTAAACCAATTAGTTTCGTAAGTTGTCTTATATATTTAGACATGTATTGTAGAAGTTTAGAATCCATAGTTTCTAATTAATATTCCCAAATAAATTTCTAAAGTCTTAACTTAATAAAATATTAAAAAGCTATTTAGAATAATTTATAAAGTTGGCAAATAACCCATTGCATCTTTGACGGCATTGAGAGTTTTAAAAGCAGTTTCAGATGCTTTTTCACGACCTTCTTTTAATACGCGATCAAGATATCCTGATTCTTGGACAACTTCGTCATATTTATCTTGAATCGGCTCAAGATGGGCGATCGCAGCATCAGTTAGCACATTCTTAAAATCGCCCCAACCGCGCCATGTCGCTGCCTCAGCCTGCACTTGCTCCTTTGTTTTATTGGCAAAAATTGAGTATAAGCCGAGAAGATTATTTGCTTCGGGGCGATCGCGATCATCAAAGGCTAACTCGCGGACGGCATCGGTTTTACATTTTTTGATTTTCTTGGTGATTTCATCGGGTTTATCGAGCACATGAATCCGACTCATTTCTGAGGGATCGGACTTAGACATTTTTTTTGTACCATCGGTGAGGCTCATTACCCTTGCCCCTTCTTTGCGAATCAATGGCTCTGGCACTTTTAAAACAGGGAGAAACTGATCGTTAAACCTTCCTGCAATATCCCTTGTGAGTTCTAAATGTTGCTTTTGATCTTCTCCAACAGGCACTAAATCTGCTTGATATAACAAAATATCTGCCGCCATCAGTACGGGATAGTCCAGCAGTCCTACTCCCACATTTTCGCCCTGCTTGATAGCCTTCTCCTTAAATTGGATCATCCGCTCCAACCAATTGAGCGGCGTAATGCAGTTGAGCAACCATGTTAGTTCTGCATGGGCGGAGACATGGGACTGTACAAAAATTGTGGAAATATGGGGATCGATGCCACAAGCAATGTATAGCGCGGCAATATCGCGGGTATTATTAGCTAAAGTTTGGGGATCGTGCGGTACGGTAATTGCATGGAGATCGACAACACAAAAGAAGTTTTCGTAATCAGCCTGAGTCTCTACCCAGTTGCGAATTGCCCCCAAATAGTTGCCAATATGAAGATTGCCAGTTGGTTGTACGCCAGATAGAACTCGTTTTTGCATGGAAAGTGATTTAGGTACTTAGGTTACAGGTCGATAATGTATTTACAGGAACTGGCGAGGGAAAAACGATCGCTCGACAGAAGGGCAAGCTTGACTTTCCGAAATCCCGTTCAAAAACCTTTGGTATTGTACCAATTAGCGTTTCGACTATACTTCTATGCGGATCCGATGGAGCGACTTGGTAGAGGACGCTTAGGACATCGTCGGGAAACCAAGCTCTCACGAGATTTAGTAATTCGTTGCTAGTAAGGGGGCGATCGCGATTATCGGTGGTTAACCGAATGCCAACTAAGCGATCGCTTTCAAAGTAAATATTTGCCGTAAAACCTCTGACATAGACTAATTTGCGTTCAGGTAAGGCATACAATCCTTCGCCTCCAGGTTGTAACTGATGCATGGTGAATTCATGGCGATGGATTGTAGCGATCGCAGCCCAGTTATTATCTTTGGCGTATTCAAAAAACTGTGTTTCCAACATCCCGATATGCAAAGTCTCAGGCTGTAAAGGCGGACGCGCCCTAGTTTGGAGGCTGGGCAATGTGCGTACCGTTCCCAGCTTTTCATTGCCTGCATCATGGGATTGGGCTACAGGTATAGAGGCGATCGCATTAAATATGCTGGCGGCGATCGCAAGACCTATACATACTTGAAAATCAAATTTAGTCGCCATACATGCACCTATAGGATATCAACCACAAGGCATCAATTTTGCTGTTTCTACCTTATCAAAAATTCTTGTTTTGTGACTGCTGGCAACAAATATAGCTATCGCCAAATGTACTAGGGCATAAAC
>NZ_LIRE01000295.1 GCF_001402795.1 Pseudanabaena sp. 'Roaring Creek' | reverse complement strand
TTATAGCAGTAGCCAGTTATGTTAGGACAAAAACAAAACACAGAAGAGTGTTGCGGCGCTTCGCGCCGCAACACTCTTCTGTGTTTTATGTTTGGCTATATTAGACTTTTTGATTTTGGATCAGGCAAAGATACCGCTAGCCTTATCGTAATAATATTGGCGATCGTCTAGCCCGTTATAGCCTCCATTTACCCGAAAAGTGACATCAGCCACACTGGCTCCGCTATCACACAACGCATTCATATCGTTGTTGTCCCACCAAAATCCTGCGCTCGTAAAGGGATAGGTAGCAGCAACATAGTCAACCCCATCCATCACCTTCGGATCGCCGATCGCATTGCTAAAAGCCTGATAATTTGCCCGACCCGTAAGTTGAATTACACCTGCACCTTTATACTTGGGACCATCCCCAGGATTGACATTACCAAGATCTTCGCGCCCTTCGTACTCCGAACCATCAGCAAGTTCCTCAGTATATTGCAGACCTCCTGATTCATGGGCAATTTGACTAAGAAAATGGCGTAATCTGGGCGCGGTTGTAATCTTATAGCGATTGAGACAAGAATTTAAATCTTGGAGCTGCGCGTTGGTAATGGGATTCTCAAAAAGCGCTTCGGCTTGCTTGGAATTGACTATTTGCGCGATCGTTAGAGTCAAGCCATCCCAATGCGAAGGGAATATAAAATAAGTGCCACTATTCGCTGCTAAAACTACTTTTACATGTCCATTGTCCGCAGGTTCGGCTTTATCAAATCCATAGGTCTTACCAATGGGAACATCAATAGCTTCATTGGGTAGTTTGAGCTGTGCCGAGTCAACGGGACGCACTTTAAGTTTTGTCGCAACCTTAGCTTTTATTATTCCCATAAAATCCTTATCACTGCGATTTAATTCCATAATTATCGACTTTTCCCATTGCTTTTGCAAACGAAATCGCTAGTGCGAAATAGGTAATACCAATTCACAAAAGTGTTGTCACACTTTTGTGAATTAAAAACCAAACCCAGTAAGGGTTTTCAAAGCTCAAAATGGCGTAGCCATTTTGAGCTTTGGTATAAGGAACTTGCTATAGCTGCCGTTGTAGATTTTTGGGTTTGTGGAAGCGCCCGCCGAGAGGGGGTGCTTCCACAAACCATTTAGGATTGCTATATAATTAGAAGCCATTTGTTAATTTACAGAAATATTGATTCAGGAATTTTGTTGTGACTACTCGGCAGAAAATCGGGGTAATTGGTGGTGGTCAACTAGCATGGATGATGGCGATCGCTGCTAAAAGTCTTGGGCTAGAACTAACCGTACAAGCAACCAGCCCTGACGACTCAGCCGTGGATATTGCCGATCGCGTAGTTTATGGAAAAGTTGATGATGCCGAGGCAACAGCCCAGCTTGCAGGATATTGTCAAGTAATTACCTTTGAGAATGAATTTGTCGATATTGCCGCCTTGCAAGCGATGCGCGATCGGCAAGGCGATGGAAACTTGCTCTTTTTCCCCAATCTAGAAACCCTAGCAATTTCCGTTGACAAGCTCAATCAACGACAGCATTTTCACGATCGCGGCATTCCTACACCCCAATTTTATGCGGTAGATAGTCAATCAGACTTATTAGCGGCGGCTGAGCAACTCAACTATCCATTGGTACTCAAGGCAAGGCGGCATGGCTATGACGGCAAAGGCACTTGGGTTGTAGACAATGAAATCGAATTACGCTCGGCTTGGCAAAGTATGCAGCAATTACCCGCGATCGCCGAAGCGTTTATTCCCTTTGAGCGTGAGCTTGCGGTAATCGCCGCCCGTTCAGAATCGGGGGATGTGGTTATTTATCCTGTGGTCGAGACCATCCAAATCCATCAAGTATGTCGCCGCACCATTGCCCCCGCACGGATCGATCCCGCAGTCAGAGCCAAGGTAGAAACTATTGCCCATCAGGTAGTAAATACCCTTGATGCGATCGGGGTCTTCGGCATCGAATTCTTTTTGACGGCAACGGGAGAAGTCAGTGTCAATGAAATCGCTCCCCGCACCCATAATTCGGGACATTACACCATTGAAGGCTGTCAGACTTCACAGTTCGAGCAATTGTTGCACATTGTCAGTGGGCATCCTTTAGGAGATATAGGGATGCTCGCCCCCGTAGCCGTAATGGTTAACTTGCTTGGCTTTGAGGATACCAGTGGGGCGGCTGATTATTTAGCAAAGCGCGAGGCGATCGCGAATTTCCCCAAGACCTATCTGCACTGGTACGGCAAAAAATCATCATCGGTAGGGCGCAAGCTCGGTCACGTTACCATCTTGGCAGACTCCCATGATATGGCTCTGGATTTAAGCGATCGCATTGAAAGCATTTGGTATGGTGCATAGAAATATGGTGTTGTGATATTTCTATGCGGAGGGATCAAGCCAAAATGCTTATATAGAAAGCATTTCAAATAAGCGCTTTAGCTGATGAAAACCCATTTCGCTTCATGGGAAGTTATATATGCGTCTCAATTGTTTCATTGAACAAGAGTTAGCGGGGAGTGGATTTACTGACGTTGCCATTACCCGCTATTTTTTTGATTGTAGCAAGTCTTGTGATGAAATGAAGAGAAGGTTTGGCGCTTCGCGCCAGCCTTCTCTTCTTCGAGGATAGCGGCAACGTAGCTACAATGATTGGCTAGCATGATAGGAACTACGTACTAAGGCTCCCGATCGCACATGGACAAAACCTATCTGATTGGCGATCGCTCCTAAGAGATCGAACTCTTCAGGAGTCCAATACTTCTGAACTGGTAAATGTTCGAGGGATGGACGTAAATATTGCCCGATGGTCAGAGAACTACAACCTACGGCGTGCAAATCTTGCATCGTCTCGGTTAACTCTTCAATCGTTTCTCCATGTCCCACCATTAATCCAGACTTAGTAATTATCTGCGGATTGATCGCCTTCACCATTGCCAAAACCGATAGAGAGCGTTCGTACTTCGCGCCTCGCCGTACTTTACCCTGCAAGCGTCTCACCGTCTCGATATTGTGGTTGTAACAGACGGGAGCAGCGCAAGCCACGGTCTCTATACAATGGCGATCGCCGCGAAAATCTGGTGTGAGTACCTCGATTTTTGCTTTAGGGCGCGATCGTCTAATTGCTTGCATGGTTTCTACAAAGCAACTAGCCCCCTGATCTGCTAAATCATCCCTTGCGACGGAAGTCAGCACCACATAATCCAATCCTAATAGCTCGACTGCCTCGGCAACTTTCCTTGGCTCATCTGGATCGATGGGCATCGGTTTATGTCCCTTGTCCACTTGGCAAAATCCACAAGCACGAGTACAAGTTGGTCCCATGAGCAAAAAGGTTGCTGTCTTTTGGGCATAGCATTCGGCTCGATTAGGACAACGCCCTTCCTCACAAATTGTATGAATTCCCCTCTGCTTAATAATTCGCTGAACCTCAGATATTTCATTGGCTTTGCCGATTTGTGGTCGCAACCAACTGGGTAAACGTAACTCTTCTTTAGCAGGCATAAATTATGGCTTTAATAAAAATAGGCATAGACTACCTATTTTTATTAAAGCCCATAATTTATATCTATAGCTGCCACCAGTCTTATTAGGACAAAATTAAAACCCAAAACCAAAGAGCGTACCGCCCGCTAAGCGGGCGGTACGCTCTTTGGTTTTGGGTTTACTTATGCTTGCTTAGCTACTTAATCAGAAAAAGCCCTATAAAACCCTATAAAACCTTATAAAGCCCTTTACAGATGTAACCCGATTGACTAGCATATTGCACTGACACATTTTATAGCCGTCATGATGAATGAGACGCAAGGGAAAACCGAGAAAGAAGAAGTGGTGAAGATTCTCCTTCTTTCTCGGTTTTCAGTTAAGCCCAAGCAATAGTAAAGAATTTTGGAGGGGTAGTGTTCGATCTATTAACCAATATTCTGATTTGGATTATTGCAATCCCAATTTTTGTCATTCTGTTTAGGGCGATCCCCAAGGAATGGTTCCGTCTTTTTGGGTTAGTGATATTTACGGCTTTAGTCGCCATTATTTTTGCGAACTTTCGATTTGTCGAAGAGCCGATCCCCAAAACCGTTGTTGAGTTTCTTACCTTTCCATTCACTCTAGTTGGAATTTTATTACTATTACTCTTTTTTAATTATTGGCTAAGACTCAAAAACCTTAGTGTTAAAAGTGGTGAAAAAGTTGACAATAAAGGTGCTGCCGAAAAAATTGGTATCGTTAGAAAAGAAATATTAATAGTTTTACTAATCTTTGCGATCGCTACAAACAACGCCACCTCAGAACTATTTACCTGTTACTTAGAACAACAAGGCGATAATGCGATCGAGCAGTCCTATCGTCGTCCCGTGAGAGACTTAACTCCCCAAGAGCTATTAGATTTTAGACGTGGCGTTTACGATATCATCGTCGTCCTTGCTGAAAATCCTCCCTACGAACCCCGTCTCCAAGAAGCCATCAAACTATGGAACGCTGCCGACTCACAACAAAAACCTTATATCCTCCTCAGCGGTGGTAAACGCACCTCTTATCCAGCTACCAAGGGCTATCCCTGTCTCACCCCACCTGAAGCGCCCCCCAATCGCACCAAAGATAATGTTAGAAACGAGATTGCGAGTCGGGCGGATATACCTAATATTGGTCTACGTTACGATCCTCGCTACGAAGGTTATTTTACCAATCTAGCCAGCCCAAGTGATGGTATTCCCCAAGTCGATCTAACTGAAGCCGATCAGATGTGTAGTGCCTTGACCAGCTTCCCCAATATTTCTGCCGTTCGTTCTTTTGTAATTATTGAGCCATCGGGAGTAACCGTACGTAGCAGTGGCGATGAAATTAGCAAGTTGATCAAATCCTTGGAAAAAAATAAATTATTAAAGGAAGATGCCCGTAACAGCCGCCGAATTTTGCTAATCACCTCGCCCATAGAAGCAACTCGTGCCTTTTTATCCTTTAGAAATCAAGAACTCAACGCTTCTTTAACAACAGCTAGTTATCCTTCCGATAGTCACAGCAATCTCAGCCAACAATGTCCTTGGCCGATTGGTAAACAGTTTAAAATCAAGCCGCAATATTTTCTGTTTAATGCCGAAGCTTTTGTCAAATCCGAACGTGCATGGACGGAAATCAAAGAATTAGTATTTTATACGCTCAGGTTCTGGTTACGTCCGCCTTTAACAGATGAACGTCCCTACTATCCTAAACAAACGACCTAATAAGTAGCTAGGCATAAGTAAACTTAAAACCTAGAAGAGCATACCGCCCGCTGCGCGGGCAGTATGCTCTCTGGTTCTGTTTTTTAATTATGCCGAACTACTTACGAATTTCTTTAAATATATAGCTGCCGCCAGTCTTGTTAGGACATATAGATAATTTAAATAAAAACTACAGCTTCGACTTCGCTCAG
>NZ_LIRE01000294.1 GCF_001402795.1 Pseudanabaena sp. 'Roaring Creek' | reverse complement strand
AAAGTAAGCAGCCGCATATTTATAGCTGTAGCCAGTTATGTCAGGGCAAAAACAAAACCCAGAAGAGTGTTGCGGCGCTTCGCGCCGCAACACTCTTCTGGGTTTTATGTCTTAACTTATTTGGCTATAGCTATACCTAGATTTCTGACTGGGATTCGACAAACCGTAAATCTCTTTTTAAGAAGGTTTTTTCGCCCGTATCTGTCTCCACTGTTGCCCGAATCAAACTAGTTTTGGTTACTAATAGCTTTGCCATGTAATAAGGGCTATCGGGTTCGAGAATCAAAACGCGATCGCCTATCTGCAATGGTCGAATCGTCGGAATTGGCATTGAGCTTTGCTGGTTTTGCGGGTTTCGATCTGCGTCGAGATTTGTATGGCGATCGTCTTTAGTAGAACGCTCAACCGTTGCCGTAGAAGAGATTCGATCTTCGAGTAGCTTTTCTACATATTGCCGAAGTTTTTGCTCCAAAGCTATTTCTAAAGCAGAAAACCGCTCTTCCTCAGAATCCTCATTTAAAATATGCTGTAAGCCCTGAATTACTAATTCAGATTCTGTTTTGCCCGTATTTTCAACCTTAGCTAACAGGGTTGCATAGATTTCGCTCGATAGTTCGATCGTTAGGAAATGATTAGGAGATTTAATGTCAGTTCGTTCCATGGAAGTATTCTTGATAAGATTATATTTGGCTGCGAAACAAGTTCTCTGCTCCAGTCTAAATCCCAAATCAAAAGGCTCAAAATTAAAGAATAGGAAAATCTATGCCTGTCGAAGTCGGTCAAAAAGCTCCAGATTTTACTTTACCTAGCGATCGCGGTGATATTACCCTCAGTCGCTATGCTGGTAAAACTAACGTTGTACTTGCCTTTTACCCTGGCGATTTTTCTCCCCTCTGTACTAGTGAAATGCAATGTTTTGCAGATGATTGGACAAAATTTCGGGATGCAGGAGCCGAGATTTTAGGTATTAGTACCGATCCCATCGAAAAACATCTGGCATTTTCTAAAAAGTTGGGACTGCAATTTCCTCTTCTCAGCGATCGCAATCAAGAAGTCTGCAAAAAATATGGAGTTGCAGGTTTGTTTGGCAGCAAACGCGCCTATTGCATTATCGATATACAGGGCATTGTCCGCTACATGCATATTGAATTTTTGCCCATATTTAAGCGCGAAGATAACGAGCTTTTGGTAGTTTTACGAGGCTTAAAGGCTTAATTCCTGAATGATATAGCCATCCTAAATGGTTTGTGGAAGCGCCCCCCTCTTGGGGGCGCTTCCACAAACCCAAAAATCTACAAATGATTTAGGACAGCTATAGTTAATTTAAGAAAATACTAAGGAAGGGAAGTACGGAGGGCAACTAGGCTAGTTTTTGAGTCTATTGCTCGATGAGCGTTGCTTCAGGATAAATTCAGCGATCGCCAGATCCTGTTGCGTCGTAACTTTGAGATTGGTTTCTTCTCCCATGACAATCTGTACCGCTAATCCAACCTTTTCTAATAAGGCGGCATCATCGGTGACTTCCCATCCTAACTCTAAGGCTTTGAGATGGGCATTTTTGAGCGCTTCCAAATGGAACCCTTGAGGCGTTTGTGCTGCCCAAAGACGATCGCGATTGGGAGTATCAACAATGGTTAAACCATCAACGACTTTAATCGTATCTTTGACGGGAACGGCAGCAATAAAACCTTGCATCTTTTGTAGAGCAGCATCGCAGCGATCAAATAGCTCTGATGTTGCTAAGCATCTCGCGCCATCATGAATTAAAACGCGATCGCAGTCCGTTGGTAAAGATTTTAAGCCATTAAATACGGAAGCTTGACGAGTTGCCCCACCTTGAATTAGACGAATTGGTTTCAGTTGACTAATCTCATTAAATATCTGTTGAAAATCTGGATAATCATGGGGCTGAGCCATCACGCCAATCCAAGCGATCGCCTCCGAAGCGATCGCCGCTTCTAACGTCCATTGCAAAATTGGTTTATCGATCAGGGGCAGCAACAACTTATTGCGATCGGCTCCCATCCTTTTGCCGCTACCCGCCGCAGGAATTAATAAATGACAGGTCATAAGTTAGTCAGCTAAGTGCCACCAACCGAAGGCGGGACCAATAAATCGAATCGTTATCCAAATCGCAATGGTTACGCCAATGCCATACCAAGCTGCTTGAGTCGAGACTTCGACAAATTTATTTGCCTTGTCCTTGGTCAAAAAAGGGATCCAAGATGCTACAGGCTCAGAGGTTCCATACTTTTCGCCCATGACTTCCTTGCGGCGCTTTGACTCGCCCATAGCTATACTCCTCACAAACTAAATAATTCATCTCATAATATCAGCAGATAAGTAGCTAGGCATAATTAAAACCTAGAATCTAGAGCTGTAGCGCACGCTGCGCGTGCGCTACAGCTCTTGGGGTTGAGCCTAGCTACTCACTTGCAGCGCTTTGCGCTCAAACCCAAACCAAGGAAATTTTTGAAAGCCTTGCTTAGCAAGGCTTTCAAAAATTTCCTTGTGGTTCGTCTGATCGATAATTGCTGTATTACTTATAAGGATGGTGCAATGTAACGCCTGATTGGATATCAAAGGCATAGAGCTTATTGAGATCGAACCGCCAGAAACTGCGATCGCCAATTTGCCAATGGTGTTCTAAACCAACATCCGCCGAAACTCTCGCTCTCAATTCGCCATCTGGCAACTTTAACAATACAATTGTTTCTGAACCGAGCGCTTCCACTAGTTCTATCGTTCCCTCAAGGTGAGCAGTTTCTGAAGTTGCAGGTTGTAAATCTTCAGGACGGAATCCCATCGTGAAAGCGCGATCGCGCCCAACTTCTCTCAGAGATAATTCATGAATGGCGATCGGGTTGAGCAAACTTTCTCCCAGTAAAGAGCCATCGCTATTGACTCGCACGGGCAAGAAATTCATCGGTGGCGACCCCATAAATCCAGCTACAAAAACATTCGCAGGTTGGCGATAGATATTTAGAGGTGTATCTACCTGTTGAATATCGCCTTTATTTAAAACCACAATGCGATCGCCCATGGTCATTGCTTCTACTTGATCGTGAGTCACATAGATCGTCGTTACTTGCAATTGTTTCTGTAACTGAACGATCTGCGATCGCGTATCGCTACGTAATTGAGCATCCAGATTTGATAAAGGCTCATCCATCAGAAATACTTGAGGATTACGCGCGATCGCTCTTCCCAGAGCCACCCGTTGTTTTTGCCCCCCCGATAACTCCTTGGGTTTGCGGGTTAATAAATGAGAAATTTGCAATGCTTCTGCAACCTGCTGCACTCTTTGATCGATCTCGGCAAGGTGTTTTTTTCTGGCCGCATTAAACCAAGATAAGGGAGATGAATTGAGCGATCGCTGTCTTCTCAAACCAAAGGCAATATTGTTATAGACGGTCATGTGTGGATAGAGCGCATAACTTTGAAATACCATCGCAATGTCCCGTACTTTAGGTGGCAAATGATTAATCTGGCGATCGCCCAGATAAATGGAGCCATCACTTAACTCTTCAAGTCCTGCGATCAGGCGTAGCAGCGTACTTTTGCCACAGCCCGAAGGTCCCACTAAAACCAAAAACTCCCGATCGTTCACTTCGAGATTGATATCTCGAAGTACGATATTTTGTCCAAATTTTTTGGTAACACCACACAAATGCACGGGAGCCATCGTAAAACATCCTAATCAAATCCATTTTGAGACCTTTCGCATCACCGAAGTTAAAAATCTCAAAGCTAATTTTATCCTCATCCCGTCCGAATAATTCCGAATAATACCAAAACACAAAATGGCGTAGCCATTTTGTGTTTTTCAAAACTTTACTGGGTTTGGTTTTTAATTCCCAAAAGTGTAGCCACACTTTTGGGAATTGGTATAATATAGCTGCCATCAACGGCATCAAGACATAAAGCCCAAAATAGTGTTGCTGCGCTCTGCGCGGCAACACTATTTTGGGCCTTATGTCTTGTCCTAACAAGATTGACAGTAGCTATACCAAATTTAAAAGCCCAAAAGTAAAAACCTTGCGTAGCAAGGTTTTTACTTTTGGGCTTTTAAAATTTGCCAGCTTAACCCGAACTGACGTTATCAAGGAATATTGAAGGGGAGCCGATAACCAAGGCAATACTGACGTTAAAATATTAAACCAATAATAAAACAATTCTAAAAAATATCTATGTCCGATTCCAAGGTCAGTGCTGCCGTAGCGAGCCTTTACAATACCTATCCCTTTCCCCCAGAACCAATCCTAGACGAACCACCTCCTGGATATAACTGGCGTTGGAATTGGCAGGCTGCCTATAACTTTTGCACTGGGCAAAAACCTGCTAAAGACAATATTCGGATTCTTGACGCTGGCTGTGGATCGGGGGTCAGCACTGAGTACCTAGTGCATCTCAATCCTGAAGCAAATGTCGTGGGGATTGATCTTAGTGAAGGAACCTTAGCTGTCGCCAAGGAACGTTGTAAAAGTTCGGGAGCAACTAGAGTCGAATTCCATCATCTCAGTTTGTTTGATGCCGATCGCCTTGAAGGTGAATTCGATCTGATCAACTCGGTCGGAGTCCTCCACCATACTGCCGATCCCATTCGAGGCATTCAGGTACTAGCTAATAAGCTTGCTCCTGGAGGACTGTTGCATATCTTTGTCTATGGCGAATTAGGACGTTGGGAAATTCGTTTAATGCAAGAAGCGATCGCCTTACTACAAGGCGATCGCCGTGGCGATTTTGTTGATGGCGTAAAAATTGGCAGGGAAATCTTTGCTAATCTGCCTGAAACGAATGCGTTACGCCGCCGCGAAAAAGAACGTTGGGAAATGGAAAATACACAAGATGCCTGTTTTGCGGATATGTACGTGCATCCCCAAGAAATTAATTACAATGTGAATACCGTATTTGAATTAATCGATGCATCAGGATTAGAATTTCTTGGCTTCTCAAATCCACAGGTTTGGGATTTAACACGATTAATTGGCAAAGTACCCGACTTAATGGAACGAGCGCAACATCTTACAGAACGTCAACGCTATCGCCTGATTGAAGTTCTCGATCCCCATACAATTTCGCATTACGAGTTCTTTTTGGCACGTCCTCCTATTCCTAAAAAGACTTGGGAAATTGACGAAGATTTACTTGCCGCAATTCCCGAGCCTAGCCCCTGTATCTATGGCTGGAAAGATAGTCCCAACTTCTTCGATTATAATTATCAGTTTGTGCGTATCAGTGATGCTGAATGGAAGTTCCTATTAGCTTGTGACGAGAATCAGACAAAACAGCAGACTGTCGCTCAGATCTTACAATCCGTGGAGGCAAGCTTAGATGATGTGCGATCGCTCCAAAGACAACAGGTGATTCTTTTGCAGGTTTGAGAACCTACTTTCCATTAATGATGAGCGGTACAAAGTACCGCCCATCATTAAATATTTATACCAAGTAGAGCATACCGCCCGCACAGCGGGCGGTATGCTCTCTGGTTTTTATTACTTATGCCTAGCTACTTAGATGCAAGAGGAGGCTACGGGTTTAGCTAATAAATCTAATAGAAGACGATGTAATAGATTTGTCTGTTCTAGCATTGCCATATGTCCGCAATTAGGAAGCTCAAATACATTTTCACCATAGCCATTAAATGAAGGATGAAAACTTGCTAGATGGCGCACGTACTTCGGTTCCATAATATTATCATTTGCGCCAGCTACAAAATAAATAGGTTGGCTTAACTTAGAGACGATTTGCGGTAATTTATGAACTTCTTCTTCACTGGTCGAATCGAGCAAAGTTCCCTTTGCGGCTGCATATTTAGCAGACACAAAATCGATCGCTCGTTGTTTTCCCCAAAATAGATCCAGAGGGCTTTGAACGCTATCCTTTGCAAATTGTGCGTGAATTGGGGGTAGATTTTGTAACCAACGGGGGCGCAACCTTAAAATAATTTTGCCAGCACTCCGAAATTTTTCAAACTCTTCTTTAATATAAATTCCACCCCCCGCATTGAGACAAACTACACCCAAGATCCGATCGCTTAACAAACTTGCTGCCCACAAAGCGATCGCCCCTCCGAGGGAATGCCCCACCAACCAAACTTGAGAAATTTCTAAACGATCCAGTAATTCCTCGAGATCCCTAGCGTAGCTAATTAGGGAATATTCATCGCGATCGCCAATTTCAGATAGTCCAAACCCTCTTAAATCATAGGATAAACATTGAAAATCTAGTTGTAAGCGATCAATTAGCGGTTTCCAGTAGGCTTGACTGAGCATCCAACCATGTAAAAAAGCGATGGTCGGAGGTGAAGGGCTGTCAACAGCAGGGGCAGGCGTGAGGTTATAGCTGTGTTTTGCTCCTTGAATGATGACATTAGACATATAGATAAAAGCCTATAGTTACAAACTAAATGCGATCGCTAACTCGATCATATAGCAAGACTGGGGCAGAAATTCCCGAATTCACCAGTAAGATAATTCCCATACATCCTCAAAAATAACCCTCATTCCTATTTTTTTTGCGATTTTCCTGAATCCTTTTGTTTTGCCTAATTTTTTGTTTCAGTATAAGTAGCTAGGCATAATTAAAACCCCAAAACCTGTAGCGCACGCGCAGCGTGCGCTACAGGTTTTGGGGTTTTATATTTAATTGTCCCTAGTAGTCTACCAAGCTAAATTTGCCTAGGATATTTAATTTCCAGTAAAGTGACTCAAACCTTGGTGTGATTAATTTATTTGGCTTCTTTGAACCTTATCCAGCCAATCTCTACGAAAACTTCTCGCCTGAGAAAGCCAACCGAATCCTCAAGAAACTTGAATTTCATTACACTCCTAAACACGCTAGTTGGCGCAATCAAGTTGAGATTGAATTCTCTGTGTTGTTTCGTCAGTGTCTTGACCGTCGCATCGCTACTAAAGAGGAGTTGTTAGAGAGGAGTTGTTAGAGAGGAGTTGTTAGAGCAGATTATCATTTGGAAAGACCACCGCAATGCTCGGCAAGCTATTGTTAACTGGCGCTTCGCAAGTTCCGATGCAAGGTTCAAATTGAAGTACTTATACCCATCTATAGAACCTAGCAAAGTTGACTTGGCGGACTACTAGCTACTTAGGATTGCTATAGTTAATTTAAGATCCTCATCTTGAGATCCTAAAAGATCCTAATTTTGTTATTTGGTATTTATACTTCATGCCATCTCGATCCGCTAATTCTTCGCCACTACATTCTTACTGGCAGAAATTTGTACCTTGGCTTGAGTCCTGTGCGATCGCTGCTTGGGGGATTGTTCTACTTAAGCTTTGGCTTGCGGGACAGTTATATCTTTTAGTCCATCCCAATTATATTCCCCTCACAGTAACTGCGGGATTAGCGCTCACTGTTGTTGGTGTTGCTGAAGCTTGGCGCGTAGCAAAACGGCGACGGTACATCGGTACCATAGCTACACAGCAACATGTGACATTGATCAAACCATCCTTAAGTAGCAGCTTGCTTTTGATTGTGGCGATCGGCGCTCTATGTGTCAATCCTCGTCCATTTACTAGTGAAAAAGCGATCCATCGGGGCGTAATTGAAAATATTGCCGATGCTAGAACTATTCCTAAATCCTTTCGAGCTAGCAATCGTCCCGAAGATCGGACTCTCGTAGAATGGGTACGTACCATTAGCACCTATCCCGAACCCGATGCTTATAAGGGACAAAAGGTGAAGATTACGGGATTTGTTGTCCATGCCCCCGATCGCCCTGACAATATCTTTTTATTGACGCGTTTCGTCATTACCTGCTGTGCTGCCGACGTTTATCCTGTCAGTCTACCTATTAAAACAACTGAAAGTCGCTCTAATTATCTCCCCGATCACTGGTTACAAATAGAAGGTCAAGCAGATGTGGAAACCACCGATGGTAAGCGTCAATTTGTAGTCGTTGCGAGTAATATTACGCCCATCCCAGAACCCAAAAATCCCTACGACTACTAAGAACTATAGCTATCGCTGTACTAGGACATAAACCCCAAGAATTGACTGGCGGCGCGAAGCGCCGCCAGTCAATTCTTATAGCTATAAACCCCCAAAAACTGTAGCGCAAGCGCAGCTTGCGCTACAGTTTTTGGGGGTTTATATGTAGTTGAGCTTAGCCACTTACCAACAATTCTTATTGCGCTTTAAGTTACAATTTAGGTCTAGTGGTTCGCTCGCAACAAATGTCAAACATTACCCAAGAAAAAGAAAAAATAGTTGTCGGACTATCTGGCGGAGTCGATAGCTCCGTGGCGGCAGCTCTCTTGCATCGCGCAGGCTATGATGTCACAGGTTTGACGCTGTGGTTAATGCGTGGCAAGGGTCAATGCTGCTCTGAGGGGATGGTAGATGCAGCGAGATTATGCGAAGAATTAGGAATTCCCCATGAAATTGTAGATAGTCGTGATGTTTTTGAGCAAAGCATTATTAATTATCTAGTTACGGGCTATGCAGCAGGTTCCACGCCTCTGCCCTGTTCGCGTTGCAATAAAGCCGTGAAGTTTACACCCATGATGGAATATGCCCGTGATAAGTTGGGTATCCATAAAATTGCCACAGGACATTATGCTAAGCTCAATTTCAATTTTGAATCGGGACGTTACGAGCTGCGCCGAGCAGTTGATGACAATAAGGATCAATCCTATTTTCTCTATGAAGTAGGACAAGAGGAATTAAGCTGCTGTGTTTTTCCTCTAGGTAACACAACTAAGATCGAAACTCGTAAAATTGCTGCCGAGTTTGGTTTAGCCACTGCTGAAAAACCCGAAAGTATGGATCTGTGCCTTGTGGAAGCCAATGGTTCCATGAAAGCATTCCTCGATAAATACCTCACGCCAATCCAAGGCAAAATCATTGATACCAAAGGCAACGTACTCGGGGAGCATGATGGTACGTATCACTACACGATCGGTCAACGGAAGGGGCTAGGTGTAGCCTCAGCAAACCCTTTGTATGTGATTGCCCTCGATCCTGTCAAAAATGAAGTGGTAGTGGGCGATCGCTCTGAAGCCCACGATCGCGAATGTACGATTAATCAAGTGAATTGGGTATCGATGGCTCCGACAGATATTCCTTTCCATGCGGAGGTGCAAGTACGCTATCGCACAGCACCCGCCCCTGCCACCGTAATTCCCCTTGTTGGCGATCGCGCGAGGATTGTTTTTGATGAGCCTCAATTTAGCATTACTCCAGGGCAAGCGGCGGTTTTTTATCGTGATGACTTGCTCCTCGGTGGCGGATTGATTGAATCCAAGCTCTAAATGAAAAAGGAGGCTCAGCCTCCTTTTTCATTTAGAGCTTTTATAGCTGTCGCCAGTTTTGTTAGGACAAAATCAAAACCCCAAAGAGAGTTGCCGCGCGGAGCGCGGCAACTCTCTTTGGGGTTTTATGTCCTGATACAGTTGGCGGCAGCTATA
>NZ_LIRE01000293.1 GCF_001402795.1 Pseudanabaena sp. 'Roaring Creek' | reverse complement strand
ATTAAGTAGCTGGGCATAATTAAAACCCAAAACCAGAGAGCGTACCGCCTGCTACGCGGGCGGTACGCTCTTCTAGGTTTTAAGTTTACTTCTTAGCTACTTACAACCTCCGCCAAAAATGTATTGATTTAGATCGCTATAGGCAAAGAATAAATAATTATGGAAATCATGCGCTTGGTTGTTGCTGGAACTGTGGGAGCAGGGAAGTCAACCTTTATTCGCACAGTTAGTGAAATCGATGTTGTAGATACTGATCGCCGAGCCACGGATGAGACTGCCGAAATAAAACATAAAACCACTGTCGCGATGGACTTTGGTCGATTAACTTTTGGACCTGACATGGCTTTACATATTTATGGAACACCAGGACAGCAGCGCTTTGACTTTATGTGGGATATTCTCATTAAAAAAGCCCATGCCTTTATCCTCCTAGTCGCAGCCCATCGCCCGCAAGAGTTTCGCTATGCGAGGCGCATTCTCAGCTATATGAATCGTCGGGTGCAGATCCCTTACATTATCGGCATTACCCATATGGATTGTGAAGGAGCGTGGTCAAGTGAGAATATTAAATTGGCACTGGGATTTGTCGAAGAGATATCTCAGCCCCCTGTAGTTGTTTTGCACGCAGAAGAACGCGATACCGTCGTTCAAGCGATCGTAGCTCTCGTACAATACTATATTCAAAGTACCGCCGCTTGATCTAGGTCATCTCATATTAAAGAAGTTAAAGAATAAGTCTATTCATCGTCAAGGATTCAAGCATATACTTTCTGGTTTATAGTTATGGCAATTACAGGCTCTTTATCCGAATTTTCTCTTCCTGAGATATTTCAGTTCTTAGATCAGGGGCAAAAAACGGGAATCCTCACCATCCGCGATCCCCAAAACACCCAGACAGGTAAACCCTTTTTACGGCATATCTGGTTGCAAAATGGAAGGGTTGTTGCGGCGGGCGATCGCTTAGACAATCGAGGACTAGCCAGATTAATTGAGCAAAGAGGTTGGCTCAGCCCTTCTCAAAAAGATGATTTAGAGCGTCTTCTCGAAGAAAACGTACTGCTGGGACTAAATCTCAAATCCTTAGGCATATTACAGCCAGATCAGTTAAAGCTCTTGTTTAGCGTACAGGTGCTGCGGCAGGTATGCGCTCTATTTCAGATCGAATCTGGACAGTTTCGCTTTGATGCGAATGTGAGTTTGCCTAAGGCAGAAATGACGGGATTGAGTCTCCCTGCGACCGAGACGACCTTGATGGGATTGCGTAGTCTTAAGGATTGGCGAATATTACAAAGTAAGTTGCCCGAACCAAATTCGACCTTATTTAATATCGTCCCTGCGGGGCGATCGCAACTGCGGTTAGATGTTAATGAGACTCAATTATGGTCTCTGGCGGATGGTTCTAATAATTTAAGAAGCATTGCCCAACGCCTTGAGTTACCGCTTGCCAAAGTCCAACAGATTGCTTTTCGGCTAATTGTTGTAGGCTTAGTAGAAGAAGTACCCGATATTGATATGGGGATAAATGATATAGATGATACAGATTTGCTAGCTAATGATTCCAATGGTAAAGCCAATAATATTTCCGATCGCCCGCCCATTAGTAATAGCTTCTTACAGAGCTTAGTCGGTTTTTTACAGCATAAAGCTTAGAAATCACGGTTTAGAAATTACAATTTAGAAATTACGATTTAGAAATTACAATTTAGAAACCATTTTAAGAATTGGATAGATCCCCCCCAGCCCCCCTTAAAAAGGGGGGGGAATTAAATTCTTCCCCCTTTTTAAGGGGGATTGAGGGGGATCTCTTAGAGTTGTTGACCGCAGAAAGTAATTCTTAAATGGTTTCTTAGAAATCACAATTAAGAAATTACGATAAATCGATAAATACTGATATTTATGAAAGCCATCTCTATTTTAGGAACATCATCTAATGCTGGTAAAAGCTGGATGGTGACAGCATTGGGAGCGTGGCTGAGGCGCAATGGAGTAAGAGTTTCTCCCTTTAAAGCTCAAAATATGTCTAATAACTCCTATGTGACTCTAGAAGGGGGGGAGATTGGGAGAGCTCAGGCAGTGCAGGCGATCGCCTGTGGGATGCGTCCCATCGCGGAGATGAATCCCATTCTTCTCAAACCTTCAGGCAATGGAACTTCGCAACTGGTTGTACTAGGGAAAGCAAAGCAACATATTGCCGCCATCGATTATTATCAGCATATCGAGACTCTATGGGAAACCGTTCGGGACACCCTTGAATTTTGGCGCGATCGCTGTGATGTTTTGCTGTTAGAAGGGGCGGGAAGCCCTGTGGAGTTAAATCTCATGCACCGCGATCTGGTGAACTTGCGTCCAATCATTCATTTACAGGGACGGTGGATTCTGGTTGGGGATATCGAGAAAGGAGGTGTGTTTGCCCAGATTATCGGCACGCATCAACTTCTATCGGAATCTGTCAAAGCTATGGGGCTGGGTTTTATTGTCAATAAATTTCGTGGTGATTTGCGATTGTTTAGTGATGCGGATCGTCACTTTCGCCAGCATATGCCCCATCTTTCCTATCTAGGGGTTTTGCCCTATGCCTCAGATTTGCAACCTGAGAGCGAAGATAGCCTATGCCGTGAAGCCGAAACTAGTGGTAGCGGCGCGAAGATTGCATGGATCAGATTCCCCCACTTGTCGAACTCGCAGGATAGTCAACCTTGGCAGTTAGATGCGGGGATTGAAACTCTATGGGTTCAGAGCGTTACCGAACTAGATCGCGCCAGAATTATCATTCTTCCAGGAAGCAAAAATACCCTCAGCGATCTGCAATGGCTGCGGACTACGGGCTTGGCGGATGCAATTCTGTTGGCGCATCGCCGAGGTGTTCCGATCGTGGGTATTTGCGGGGGCTACCAGATGTTAGGTAAATATCTGAGCGATCGCGATGGGCTTGCGGGTAAAGCGGGAGATGTTGAGGGTTTAGGGCTATTGCCGATTAACACGGAATTTACGGCGACCAAACAGGTACGCCAAGTACAGGCGATCTGGCAATCAGAACAAGCGATCGACCAATGGATGACCTACGAAATTCATATGGGAAATACTAGGTCAATGGAGAACGATAAATCTTGGTTACTGCCGCCTTTGCTGACGATTCAGTGTGATCGCGAATATCGTGATGAGGGAACCAAGGGGGATCTGGTGTGGGGTAGTTATTTGCATGGTTTGTTTGAATCGGCGGCTGTGAGGCAGTCTCTCACAAGATTGGCAAATATTTCCGAACATCAACCCGCTTTAATATCTTGGCAAGATCGCCAGCATCAGCTTTATAACGAGATGGCGGACTTACTAGAAGCCCATTTAAACCTTGACGAGATTCGTCATTATCTAGATAAGTAGATGGATTCAAGACCTGTGGCGCACGCTGTGCGTGCGCTACCGTTTTTCTAAGAGAAGGTTGGCGCTTCGCGCCAACCTTCTCTTCTTGGGGACTGATGAAATTAGTTAACAAAGTGCGATCGCTTTTCTTTGCCGTGCGCCGATCGTATACCATAGCTTAAGTCACCAAAAACTCTAGCTTAGTAGACTATAAATAGATTTTGCAGCAATTTCCCTTCGATTTTAATGATTTACCAGCCCCTACTTATTTGGTCGGTGGCTGGGTACGCGATCGCTTATTAAACCGCCAGAGTAAATATCTCGATTTAGATTTTGTCTTACCAGAAAAGGCTGTGGAGACGGCTCAAGCGATCGCCCGCAAGTATAAAGCGGGGTTTGTAGTCTTAGACGCAGAGCGCCAAATAGCTAGAGTCGTATTTAAAAATGGTACGGCGGATTTTGCACAACAGATGGGGCAGAGCATCGAAGCGGATTTAGGGCGGCGAGACTTTTGTATGAATGCGATCGCCTTAGAATGCCATCAAACTATTCAAAATAACGATCAGAATGCTCAGAATATTAATGCAAGTACAAATGCCCAAGATTTTCTGTCTGAGAACTCCTATCACTTTATCGATCCCTTAAATGGTATCCGCGATCTGCAAGAGAAGAAAATTAGGATGGTTGCTCCTGAGAACTTGGCAGAAGATCCTTTGCGGATTTTGCGAGGATACCGACAGGCGGCTCAGTTAGGTTTTGCAATTGAGGGCTTAACTCGGCAGGTCTTAATTAAATTTGCGCCAAAGCTGAAGTCTATAGCGGCGGAAAGGGTCAGGACAGAATTGGGGTATCTGTTGTCCACTCGAAACGGAAATCAATGGATGCTAGAGGCTATTGGCGATCGCATCTTAGAGGATTGGTTGCCAAGTCAGCATTTGAATTTAGCAAGATTTACCCAGATTGGAAGGGTAATTCGCGACTTGTTGGCAAAATTTCCGCATCTAGACTTATTTTTCAGCAAACAACTAGCAGGCGATCGCTATGCCCTAGTCACGATCGAACTAGCAGCCCTAACCAATAGTGCGACGGCTCTGGAGCCATTGGGCTTGAGTCGTGCAGAACAGCGGTGGTTGGTCGGCATTTTGCGCTATCTACCGCAATTTATGACCTTAGTCAGTCAGGCGACGCGAACGGCGCAATATAAATTTTTTCAAGCAACCTTAGAATTTTTCCCAGCGATCGCTGCGCTTGCCCTAGCGAGCGGATGCGATCTAGAGAGTGTCGCCCCTTGGTTAGAAAGATGGCTCAATCCCCACGATGCGATCGCCTATCCCGTTGCTCTCATTAGCGGCGACGATCTGCGCAATGAATTGGGAATAGCACCTAGCCCTAAAATTGGTGAATTATTGGAAAGTGTCAAAATTGCACAAGTGGAAGGCAAAATTCAATCCAAACAAGAAGCAATTGATTTAATTCAATCAATTATGTAAGTTAAGATTTATACCAATTCCAAAAATGGCGTTGCCATTTTTGGAATTGGTATAAATCCGTTCATTTTTAGAACTACAAAGAATTGCTAATTCGGACTAAGTAGTTAAGCATAAGTAAACTTAAAACCTAGAAGAGCGTACCGCCCGCTACGCGGGCGGTACGCTCTTCTAGGTTTTGGTTTTTAGTTATGTTTAACTATTTATTAAAATTTTTGAATCGGAATGTTGGGATTTGAACCCAAGACCCCCACTACCCCAAAGTGGTGC